>JANXME010000125.1 GCA_025354785.1 Actinomycetes bacterium
CCTCGTTAAACGAGTGCCGCGCTGATTAAGGAAAAGGGCGCCGGATGCAATTTTCGAACGATTCGCCAAATCTGGTCGAATTCGAACTACATAATCATTCACTGCCGCACTTGCGAAACTGCCCAAGGGTACGATTCTCTCTTTACCGCCTTTACCTCGCAGGCGAATTGTTTCAACCTCCTGTTCGGAATTTTGGCTCTTATAGAAATCTTTTATATCCAATTCCACGATCTCACTTACACGCGCGCCTGTCCCGTAAAGTAGTTCTAGAAGCGCACGACTTCTGAGAGTGAGTGGGTCAGATTCCCGATAGGAAACCTCTATCAGGGAAAGAACTTCCGCGACGGTTAGCGCTTTGGGCAAACGACGAGTAGGGCGAGATTTTTCAATCCCGATCATTGGATTATTAATCTCTTTCTCTCGAGACATATATGTGAAGAATGTTCGAAGTGTGGAAAGGGTTCTATTGATGCTCGATTCCGCCAAGCCTTGCCTTCGCATAGATTCTTGGTATTTGCCGATATTGGATGAAGTGAGAGATCCTGCCTCCCATTTCTTCCCCAGAATAAAATTTCGAAACCTATCCAAATCACGACGGTATGCAGCTATGGAATTTTCGGCTAAACCCCGCTCAACACGCAGATGATCCAAGAAGGCTCGTTCCTCGGCCAGGAAATCCATCTAGTAGGTCCTTACTGTCTTTATTCCAGCATGTGGAGGAGGAATTATTGGCTTAGCGCCAAATGCTTGAACCCATGAGCACGGGCTACTGCTTCGTAATAAATATTTCCTTCATGCACATTAAGCCCCTTTGCCAGACCATCGTCTAGGGAGGTTGCTTTTCTCCAGCCATGATTTGCCAAGGAAAGGGCGTAACTCAGTGTCGCATTGGTGAGGGCATAGGTGGAAGTTACAGGTACTGCACCTGGCATATTTGCGACACAGTAAAAAATACTATTGTGAACTAGATATGTAGGTTCGGCGTGGGTTGTCGCCCGAGAATCCTCAAAGCATCCCCCTTGATCGATTGCAATATCGACCAAAACCGAACCTGGTTTCATATTACGAACTTGTTCATTAGTAACAAGTTTTGGTGCTTTGGCTCCGTGCACAAGCACTGCACCAATAACGAGATCAGCCTTCAATATTTGACTTTCAATTGCGTAATGTGATGCCGCCAAAGTCTTTATTCGTCCCAAATACGCGGTATCGATGTACTGCAAACGCGCCAGGTTTCGATCAATAACAGTCACATCTGCGCCCATCCCCATGGCAATAACCGCCGCATTTAAGCCGGCCACGCCTCCCCCAATAACGACAACTTTGCCCGGTGCTACTCCCGGCACGCCGGCTAAGAGAACACCTCTCCCACCATTAGGTTTCTGGAGAGCCCCGGCGCCAACTTGGGTAGCCATTCTCCCCGCCACCTCACTCATGGGGGCTAGAAGTGGCAATTGAGCATCAACCTCCACAGTCTCGTAGGCAATTGCCGTCGTTCCACTGGCGATTAGCGCGTCCGTACATTCTCTGGAAGCGGCCAAATGTAGGTAGGTAAAGAGAATTTGCCCTCTTCGCATCTTTGAATACTCACTAGCTATCGGCTCTTTAACCTTCAAAATTAATTCGCCACTTTTCCATACTGCTTCCGCATTTGGTGAAATCTGCGCACCGCTTGCTTGAAAGTCTGAATCTGTTATAGAGGAGCCTTCACCTGCGCGGGTTTCAATAATTACTGTGTGTCCGGCCCGAACAAATTCACCTACCCCTTCAGGCGTAATCGCGACTCGTGATTCTTGACTTTTAACTTCCTTCGGAACACCTACGATCATCTTCACTCCAATTGAGCATTCTTACTATTAAGTGAGCCTAAAGGTACTCGCTTTTAGAGATCCTTTGCCTTCTTGCTTAGCGCAGCCGCAATTAACCCAATAAAAAGTGGGTGAGGCTTGGTCGGTCTGGAACGGAATTCAGGGTGAGCCTGAGTTCCCACATAGAACGGGTGAACCGTGCGCGGTAACTCTACGAATTCTACTAAATCTCTTGCTACATAAATTCCTGAAAAAACCAAACCCGCTTCCGTGAGCCTTTTACGGTATTCATTATTGACCTCATAGCGGTGGCGATGTCGTTCGGAAATTTCCGAAGCTCCGTACAACTGGGCGACTAGAGAACCCGGTTCCAACTTTGCCTTGTAAAGACCCAAACGCATGGTTCCACCCATATCGGCTTCGCCACTGACGGCCAAATGCTGATCCAACATCGTTGAAATCACTGGATCACGAGTTTCGGGAGCAAATTCTGCCGAATTCGCTTCAGCAATCCCTGCCAGATTCCTTGCTCCTTCAATAACCATGCATTGCAATCCCAAACAGAGTCCCAAGGTTGGAATCTTGTTCTCTCTGGCAAATCGCAGCGCCCCAACTTTCCCTTCAATTCCTCGAACTCCGAATCCTCCCGGAACACAGATGGCGTCTACTTGCGACAAATTCTCCATTGCGCCTTCTGCTGATTCACAATCATCACTAGCAATCCATTTGATCTCAATTTTTGCATCATTGGCGAAACCGCCAGCTCTCAAGGCTTCGGTTACCGAGAGATAAGCATCAGGCAGGTCAATATATTTTCCTACCAAAGCAATTTTCAGCGTGTGCGCTGGGTGGTGCACTTTTCGAAGTAAGCCATCCCATTCCTTCCAATCAACATCCTTAAACGGCAGCCCCAGCCGTCTAACTACATAAGCATCCAGCCCTTCTGAATGTAAAACCTTCGGAATATCGTAAATGGAAGGCGCATCAACAGCGGCAACCACCGCTTCCAAATCAACATCGCACATCATTGAAATCTTCCTTTTAACCGAATCTGGAATTGCTCTATCTGACCGGATGACGATGGCATCGGGCGCAATTCCAATACTGCGCAACGCTTGAACGCTATGTTGGGTCGGCTTTGTCTTCAGTTCACCTGATGGTCCAATGTAAGGAACTAAAGAGACATGTAGGTAGAAAACATTTTCGCGTCCCACTTCTTGGCGAATTTGGCGCGCAGCCTCCAAAAACGGTTGTGATTCAATATCGCCAACGGTGCCACCAATCTCAGTAATCACAATGTCAATATCCGGAGTAGCCATGGCGCGTATTCGCGATTTAATCTCATTGGTGATGTGAGGAATTACTTGAACCGTCTCACCTAGGTACTCGCCTCGTCGCTCCTTTGCAATCACTCGTGAATAAACTTGCCCAGTTGTAACGTTGGCCGAACCGTGCAAATTTGTGTCCAGAAATCTCTCATAATGGCCAATGTCAAGATCGGTTTCTGAACCATCATCGGTGACAAAAACTTCGCCATGCTGAAAAGGATTCATCGTTCCGGGGTCTACATTTAAATAGGGATCAAGTTTTTGCATCGTCACTCTCAAACCACGGGAGCGCAAAAGTCGGCCTAAACTTGAGGCGGTAAGCCCTTTTCCAAGGCTCGAGGCTACGCCTCCGGTTACAAATAAATGCTTAGTCACATGCGCCTGGCCCATGGAAGACCAACCTATCATTACTTGCCCGTAACCTTGTTATCGACGCTACTTTCGTACCGGGGTGGACGAAGAGCGGCTCCGAATACTAAAGAGCCCGCATAGCCAGGAGTTCCCCGGCATGTTCGCGCGCGCTCTTAGAACTTTCATGGCCTGCTAGCATCCGCGCGATCTCGACAATTCGGGCTTCGCCGGCAACTTTTGTCACGCTGCTCTGATTGACGGCGCCTTCTTCATTCTTCTGGAGTACAAAATGCGAATCCGCCCAAGCGGCAACTTGTGCCAAGTGCGTTACTACGATTACTTGAGCATGGCGGGAAAGTTCAAAAAGCCTTCGTCCCACCTCGATAGCCGCTTTGCCTCCGACGCCTGCATCAACTTCATCAAATATGTAAGTGCCAACGGGGGCGCTCTGCGCTAGAACCACCTCAAGAGCCAACATGATTCGAGATAACTCTCCGCCGCTTGCCCCCTTTGAAATCGGAATTAATGGGCCCTTGGGCTGCATTTGCAGCGACATGGAAATCTCATCGCATCCATGTGAAGAGATGGCGTTCTCTGACAATGGTTGGGTGTAATCAGGCGAAGTTACGCTACAAAAGAATTGGGTATGTGGCATTGATAGCAAATGAATCTCGTTGCTCACCAATTTAGAGAGTCTTTCGGAAGTGCTCTGACGAATAACCGACAATTTCTTTGCAGCCATAGCCAATAGGGCAAAGAGATCTTCCAGCTTTGCCTCCATTTCCTTTACTCGATCTTCGCCCCCTGAAAGGTCTGCAATTCGCTCCTCTACAGTTTCCAATCGCAGGAGCATTTGAGCCACTTCAAGATCTGGGTCCCCGCCCTTTCCATATCTCTTCAAAAGAACGGCTAGTTCGGCCTTGCGTTGCTGGGCAGTTTCCAGCCTTTCAGGATCCACATCGAGATCCACTAAATATCTATTTGCCTCATGCGTGGCTTCAGATAAGAGGAAAAAACTCTCCGAAACCGACTCCAATATCTGGCAGATCAAGGGATCAGAGTGCGAGACTGACTCTAAACTTCGCCTGGCAGAGCCCAAGTTTTGCAGCGCGCCACCATCTTCACCGTCCAATAGAAGAGCAGCTTCTCCAACGCCGCGCCGTAACGATTCAACGGAGTTCAAGCGAAGTATCTCTTGGGCTAGAGAACTTGACTCACCGGCCTTAGGGTTCACTTTTCGAAGCGCCGCAGCGAATTCACCTAATTCGGCAACCTCAGCCTCTCGTCCCACTGCACTTGCTCTCAGCGCCTTAATCCGCGCACTCATTTCCTGGAAGTCATCCAGAGATCTTTGAAAATTTCGGAAAGCAAGTTCAAATTCTTGACCCGCAAAATTGTCCAACAACTCTCTCTGACGCGAGGCCTTGCTAAGGTTCGCGCTAGCTGCCTGTCCGTGAATCTCGATGAGGTTTTCGCCTAAATCGTTCAAGACGCCGGCAGGTACACTCACTCCCCCGGCAGAGGCTTTACTTTTTCCATCGATGTTAAGAGTCCTAGTCAAAATAAGTTCGTGATCTTCAACCACTGCGCCACGCTCCTGGGCTGAATCTTCAATCTCTCTGTCAACAATAAAAGTTGCGCTGGCGACAAGA
>JANXME010000197.1 GCA_025354785.1 Actinomycetes bacterium
GCTTGTCAACGCGCGCTGGACGAAGATAGAAATTTAATACGCTGGCCAAATAGATCGCCCAAATTGCTACTTGAAGCCATGTCATAGAAGTTGAGAAACCAACCGACCCGGCCAGCGCCCCGGCAATGAGTGAATCAGGGGATAGCCAACTCTCAATATTGAATGCATGCGCGCTGGCACCCGGGACCCAGCCTGCTTCTTGTAGATCCCCAATTCCATTTGCCAGAACTCCAGCGGCCACGACGATCAGTGCAATTCCGGTAAATTTAAAGAACTTCCCCAGATTAAATGAAACTGTGCGGCGATAGATGAGTGAACCCAGGCCCATAGCTCCAGCCAACCCCAAGACCACACCGATGGAAGGAGCTTGGGAAGTTTTTACCGTTGCAAAATTCGCGTAAATAAATAGCGCCGTCTCTAAACCTTCACGCGCCACTGCCACAAAGGCGGTGATCGCCAGCGCCAGCGCCCCCATTTTTAAGGCTTGCGAGGCTTTATTCTCTAATTCATCTCGCATCCCGCGCGCGGTGCGTTTCATCCAGAAGACCATCACCGTTACTAAAACAACCGCGACGACTGCTAAAACCCCGGCGAAGACCTCTTCGCCGTGTTTGGGCAGTTCCTTGGAGGTAAAGCTAAGGAAGGCCCCCAGGGCCAAACTCAGTGCGATCGCGAGCCCCACACCTAACCAGAGCGCATTTCGCAGGTGGGTTCGTTGGGTTTTATGCAGGTAGGCCAGCAAAATTCCGACTATGAGGGCAGCTTCCAGGCCTTCACGTAAGGCGATGATAAAGGTACTAAACATGAGTTAAATCTAAAGCCTGGATGGGTATTACGCAACCTAAGTGTTGCGTAATTCACTCCACTCTGGTTGCGTCTGACTCATCTTCAACTTCAGGTTTAACTTCGACGGGAGGTAAAGCAACCTGCTCTAGGAGGGCGGCAGCCAAAAGCGGGGCCACAATCGCGCTCTGCCATTTGCGAGCTCCCCGCTCGATTAGGGCTTGTTCCACTGCGACCACATCGAGTTGCGCGGATGCCCCCGGCGGCGGTGCCCAAATCACCCGTCTGAGGATTTCCGGGCTGATCAAATTCTCGGAAGGAATTGAAAGGCTTTGGCCAGCCAATTCAATGGCGGCCCGCGCATGGGTAAGGGGGGCATACTTCTGCGGAAATTTCTCACGCCAGATTTTCAGCGGCGGAGCGGCATCACTGCGCGCTCGCAGCTCTGGCCACTCACTTTCGGGCAGAGCGGTCGCTAATTCAATTGCATCTAACCATTCCGATGTGCGCTCGAACCAGCGAGCCCTAGCGCCAAGGGGGCGCAACAATTTCTCCATCTCTTTATTCGTCTTTGGGCCATGTATTGCCAACTCCATGATCGCGGCATCGGAGAGAAGTTTGCTGGGGGAGACATCTATTTCTTGAGCAAGTTGATCGCGGACTGTCCATAGAGATCGAACAACGGCCAGTACATTTCTCTTTTTAACTTTATGCATTCCGGAAGTACGACGCCAAGGCTCTTTTCGCTTCTCGGCCGGGGCTGAATTTAGAATGGCGGCAAATTCCTCTCGCGCCCATTCTGATTTA
>JANXME010000262.1 GCA_025354785.1 Actinomycetes bacterium
TCCATACCCCATTTCAATTAAATCTGCCAAAGGCGCATGGATGACCGATGTCGATGGCCGCCAGCTTCTCGACCTATCCATGGGTTTCGGGGCCATGTTGGTTGGGCACTTGAACCCCACGGTCGTCGCGGAATTGAATGCAACACTAAAAATTGGCACCCTCTTTGTGACGCCATCTCCCAGTGCGCGCGATGCCGCAGAGCTACTTTGCAAGCGCTTTGCAATTGATCAGATTCGCTTCACCAATTCGGGCACTGAGGCGACCATGTACGCGGTGCGCTTGGCCAGAGCAGTTACAGGCAGAAATGACATCGTGAAGGTTGAAGGTGGATATCACGGAAGTTACGACCCACTTATGGTCTCGGCTAAGCCTGATTTGGGGAAAGCTGGCTCAGCAACTGAACCAACCCCGGTCTACCCGAAAGGGGCGGTACCAGGCGGAGTATTTGTTGTTCCCTATAACAACTTAGATTCACTAGAGAAGATTTTTAGAGAACATGCCGCCACGATTGCGTGTTTCGTCCTTGAACCAGTCTTGGAAAATCTAGGAATTGTTCTCCCTGATGCTGGCTACTTAGAAGGTGTGCGAGCGCTCTGCGACCAGTACGACATCATCTTGATTTTTGATGAAGTCAAGACTGGACTCACGGCCGGGCCCCAAGGAGCGGCTCAACGGTTAGGCGTCAAACCTGATCTGATCTGCTTAGCAAAATCTATTGGTGGTGGAGTTCCACTGGCTGCCTTTGGTGGCAAGAAAGAACTCATGGCTGCAGTTAGTGATGGTCGGCTCGCTCACTTCGGCACCTTTAACGGTAATCCATTGGCTATGGCCGCGGTTCGCGCTGTGGATCGGATCTGCACAAGTGAAGCGCTGGGACTGGCCGAAAGTTTCAATATGCAGGCACTGGAAAGAATAAGTGACATTATTGAAGAATTTGAACTTCCAGCGCACACAGTTGGGTTTGGAATTAAAGGTTGCGTTACCTGGTCCTCGTCGCCGGTAAGAAATTATCGCGACTACAAATCCACAGATTTCAAAATCGCTGAATTATCATGGCTCTGGTCAATCAATCGCGGAATCATCACGCCACCGGGCTTAGATGAGCAATGGTTGATTAGTTTGGCTCACGGTCAACCAGAAATCGACCTACTTGTAGAAGACTTCCGAAAATTGGCGATGGCTATTCGTAGCTAAGCTAATTTGCGCGGTCATACTTGACTCGCGCTGCTTCTCATGGTGAGGTTTAGCACTATGTCGACTAGGCGCTTGGAAGCATTTAGTGATGGCGTTATCGCCATCATCATCACAATCATGGTTCTGGAATTTAATGTGCCGCACGGCCATACCTTTGCTGCCCTGCGTCCACTCTGGCCAATATTTATTAGCTATATTTTGAGTTTCATTTTGGTGGCCAACTACTGGAATAACCATCATCATCTCTTCCAAGTAGCGACCAAAGTAAATGGTCGAATTCTTTGGGCTAACGCTCACTTACTTTTCTGGTTATCCCTAACCCCGGTGGCGACCACATGGATGGGTGAGAATGCTTCCCATTCTGCGCCAGTGGCCCTTTATGGAGTTTTGCAACTGGCGTGCGGCTTTGCTTTCCTAATTCTTAGCCGCGAATTGATTTTTCACCATGGTTCGGAGTCTGCGATCGCCCACGCACTTGGGGCAGGTAAAAAAGAATTGATCTCCGTTGGAATTTACTCTCTCTCGATCCCGCTCGCGTTCGTCGACTCCCGGCTAGCTTTCATCTGTTTTTTTGCCGTAGCTGGAATGTGGATTATCCCTGATCGTCGCATTGAACGACATATCGATTTGGGAGTTCACCATGAATAAGAAATCGCGCGGGTCAATTTACGGTCTGCTTGCCATTATTGGCGGGCTTGCAGCCGGCCAACTTGTAGCGGCCTTAAAGAATGGCTGGCACGGGCCCGTGGTCTCAATTGGAAATCGTGTCATCGATCATGTGCCCGCCGCGATTAAGACCTTTGCTATTGGCACATTCGGGGTGAATGACAAGACATTCTTGGTGTTGACCATATTGATTGTGGTGCTGGCGATTTCCACTTTTATAGGCCGTAAAGTTGCACAGGGTAAAGAAAAGATTGCAATCACCATTGTTATTGCACTGTCCGCTGTTGGTGGTTCAGCCGCTCTCTTTGATGCAAATTCAAATGTTTTTTCACTGCTCCCTTCGATTTTTTCCGGCGCCGCTGCAATCGGAATTTTGCGCTGGTTTGCGGATCGGGAGGAATATTCTCAGATCTCTGGCGTAGACCTAACCCGACGTGATCTTTTCAAAGCCGCTGGGATTATTGGAGGCGCATCAATCGCCGCTACTGGACTTGGGCGAATTTTGCATCAACGTGCAAGTGTTGCCGTCGAAAGACTTCACATCGCCCTTCCTAAACCCCTTAAGTTCTTAGCGAAGGCGCCAAAAGATCCAGCGCGTAATATTCCAGGTCTCTCACCGCTCTTCACTCCAAATGCTGATTTTTACCGAATTGACACCTCTCTCTCGACTCCAAATATCTCTGTAGATACCTGGAAATTAACGATAGATGGAATGGTCGCCAAACCATTGACTCTCACTTATGCCGAACTTACAAGTAGACCAGTTTTTGAATTAGACGACACAATTGCCTGCGTATCAAATGATGTTGGTGGCAATCTGGTCGGCAACGCCCGGTGGTTGGGGATACGCCTAGATGACTTAATTCGTGAAGCAGCACCAAATTCCGGTGCCGATCAAATCATGGGTTATTCCTCTGATGGGTTTAGCGCTGGTTTTCCTTTAGCCGCGCTAGATGGCCGCGATGCCATGATTGCGATCGGGATGAATGGAGAGGCGCTTCCCGTAGACCATGGTTTTCCCGCCCGCGTAATCGTGCCCGGACTTTATGGTTATGTTTCCGCCACAAAATGGCTCACTCGCCTGGAACTCACGCGCTTTGATCAAAAGCAGGGTTATTGGATTCCACGTGGCTGGTCAGCCCAAGCACCGATAAAAACCCAATCAAGAATTGATACTCCTACAGATGGGGCGACGGTCAAGTCCGGAACCGTTGCAATTGCCGGCGTTGCCTGGGCGCCTACTCGCGGAATATCAAAAGTTGAAGTTCAAATTGGTGATACACCATGGAGGCAAGCAACATTGGGACCCGAGTTGGCAAACACGACTTGGCGGCAATGGTGGATTGATTGGTCTCCAATTTCTGGAAATTACAAGATCATGGTGCGCGCAACTGATGGCAAGGGGGATTTGCAACCAATGCAACGGACTGCCGTTGAGCCAAATGGAGCCGAAGGCTGGCACACGATCTTTGTTAAAGCTAAAGATCGTCTGTAAAAGCCGATCTCATTCGCAGGTCTCGGCTCGCATCCAAAGTACCTGCACAGCAACGCACATTCGCTTTCCCGCGAAGCACTTGGACCACCAAAAGCGTGGGCAGGAAAAGAGCCCCTACCAACAAGGCATATTTCATTAGGCTGAACGCTTAGCGCTCGTATCGGACTCTCTTGGCGATAACCCAGTTGAAGCGCGAACGACCAACTGGGGTTGAAAGAGCACTTTCTTGTGAATATGGCTATTCGGTTGATCAAATTCGGAAATAAGAAGTTCTGTCGCGCTATAGCCAATTTCATAAGCAGGCTGAGACATTGTAGTTAACGGAACTGGCGCCGATCGCGCGAAAATAATGTCATCGAATCCCAATACAGAAATTTCCTCCGGAATCTTCACGCCCAGCGCCAAAAGTTCTTGCATCACCCCGATCGCGGTCAAATCATTATGGCAAAATATTGCAGTCGGTACGCGCTCCATGGCCATTATCTCTCTGGCTACTTTCGCGCCTTGAATGCGGTGCATGGACTCATTCACATAGAAAGTAGCGACATCAATTTCATGTGATTTAGCCAAATCGCGAACACCGAGGTCTCTTTCACGATTAGATGGAAAAGTGTCTGCCGCTCTCACCCAAGCAACCACTCGATGTCCTAAATCAAGTAAGTGCTGCATGCCGATGCGTGCTCCTTGCACATTGTCCACCGCGATGTGACAGGTATCTATGCGGGTATTTTCTGAATCAACCAAAATAGATGGGAAATCTATCTCTTCCATTGACTTTCGAAAGTCAGCATTGGGATAAACGGGAAAAACCACTGCCCCAGAAAAACCTTGTTCGATACATCGGACCATAAACTTTTTTTGCTTTTCACAATCCTCTTCTGAGATTCCCATAAAGACGTCATATTTGTATTTACCAGCCGCATCCTCAACTCCCCGCGTAACCTCTGAGTAGAAAGGATTGGCTATGGAGGGCAAAATTAATCCGATGGTACGACTGGTCTCGCGTTTTAGTGAGACGTTCATTCCTTTGTGAACGAAATTGATCTCCTTCATCACTTTACGAACACGACGCAGAGTCTCAGGGGAGACCAATTCTGGACGATTTAGCACATTTGAGACAGTTCCGATAGAGACGCTCGCTCGCCGCGCGACCTCTCTGATACTGGAAATCATTTAGCAATCATTGACCAAGGGGATGTGCCCGTCAATGATCAACGTCATAACATAAATGTTATGAAAAGCTAGATCGCCGACCTATCCAATAGATATCTAGGCTTATATCCCATCTCCGCCAGCCAATCTTGCGATGAGACGGGGCTCTGAAAGCCAGAGAAATCACCACGAAGGACCGTATTGGGGTGCCATTCGGAAAATAATTTGTCGGTAGTTTTCGATGCCATCGTGTCGGGAGCGGCAAAATTAAATGCGTGCGCTCCTTTGAGTTTGCTCATACAAGTTAACTCCAGAGCGGCGGCGGCATCCCTGGTGTCTAGGTAGGCCCAAAGAATCTTCGCAGCGGTCTTGGAAGATTCAGGATCGCCAGCCTTCAATTTGCGTGCAAAATCCATAACGGTTTGCGCGCTATTTGTAAATGGAAACCGAAATCCGACATAAGTTGTTTCAGACCTGCGCGACCACGCTAAGGCGCTTAACTCCGCAACTTCCTTACTCAGCGCGTAACTTTCTGAATACACGATCGGATGAGATTCATCCAATGGAATATATTGAGGTGAAGTCCATTTAGGAGACCAAGCAGTGCCGTAAATGGAAAGACTAGATGCATACGCCACAACGCGACATTTTGCATTCGCGGCTGCCTCAAAGACGGTAAATGAGCTCAGCACATTGTTGCGAAATACTCCGTATTCCTGATTAGGCAAGGGATTGGGAATTGCCGCCAGATGCACTACAGCATCAGACCCATCAATCGATCTCTGAACGAATTCTAGATCTTCAAGATCACCAACTAATAGCTTGATTCCGCTTGGGACCGGGCCTTCAGCCCTGTCGACCGCGACAACTTCATGCCCGGCATCAACGAAATGCTGCGTAGTTACCTTGCCAAATTGCCCCGTGGCTCCGGTAATTACAACTTTCATGACCCTTTTTGCACCGCTTCGATCATGGCTTGAATGTAGCCATTAGCGAAGGCGCGACCTCTATGGCCCCATGGAGTATCGCCGTGAGTATGTGGCACATGATCGTCGATAAAGAACCCATCGAATTTCACTTCGTGATAAATCTTCATCGCCTTATGCATATCAACATATCCCGTATTGACAAACTCCTCATAAAAGACGGGAACTTTGCCTGAGACGTTGCGATAGTGCACATAAAGAATTTTGTGGCGTTCGCCAAAGTAGCGAATCATTTCGTAAATATCGTCTTTCATCTCCGAAAATGTACCTTGGCAGAATTCGATTCCATTGGATTCACTCGGGTAAATTTCAATCAGACGTTTGTAAGCTGCGAAACTTCGCAATAGTTGCGGAATTCCGCCTAATTTCTCAACCGGTGGGTCGCACGGGTGAATGCCCAAACGAATGCCCTCTTCTTCGGCAATAGGGGTAATAATCTTGATCCAATACTCCAAATTAGCCCACATCTCTTCTTCGCTATATTCACGATCGTGGGTCAGCGGATATTTCTTCGCGATATTGTCATCAAAGGCGGTCGCCAGTGCTCCACCGCGAATCGCAACTGGCGGGGTACGCCAGACATGAGAAGGCATCCAGTTATAGCCAAAGATTGGGATTCCAGCCCGGGCGATACTGCGAACTGTTGCGATCATATTTTCAATCTGCTCGTCGCGTTTTGGACCGCCTAACATAATGTGGTCGTAGAAATTAGTAGGAACGTTCTCCAGCGCAGTCAGAGAGAGGCCAAATTGCTCAACTCGCAAGCGCAATTTCACAAGATCCTGTAGCGCCCACCTTCCACCATCTCCGGGAATAAGCGGGGTATTGAAAAGTACATCTGTCGCACCGAATTGCTGTGCGAAAAGTAAGTACTCCTCGCTGGCTACCTGAAACTGACCGAACCCTGGACGCATCTCTTGCTCCTTTGATTGTGGGATGAACTAACCTTTAACCGCACCAGCCTGTAATCCTTCAACGATAAATCTTTGTCCAACAAAATAGAGAACCAACACCGGAGCCGCGGCTATGGTGGAGTAAGCCATGATCAGACTAAGTGGAGTTTCATCGGCGGTGCTCAAATTCAAAATGGCGACCGGCAGCGTTCGCATGCTTGGGGAAATATTGATCACCAAGGAATACAAGAGTTCGTTCCAAGCGGCGGTAAAAGTTAAAATGGCTACCGATACTAGTCCGGGTGCAATTAGTGGCAGCAAGATATACCAGAGCGCTTCCAGACGAGTCGCGCCATCAACGCGCGCAGCCTCTTCCAGCTCCCCGACTAGATTCTTGAAGAAACCAATTAAAAGGTAGGTTCCAAGGGGTACCGTGAAGCTTAAATAAACAAAAATGAGACCGCGCAGGGTGTTGGACATGTGGAAGTTAGCGGCAATCGCGGCCAAAGGTATGAATAGGAGCGCGCCCGGCGTTAGAAAGGCGATCACAATAACTTTTCCAAGTGTGTCTCGACCTTTGAAGCGCAAAATAGTAAGTGAATAAGCAGCCATGACTGAAAATAAGACTGCGATTGTGGTGGCAACGCCGGCGACAATCAAGCTATTCATAAGGCTTTTAATGAAATCCCTGCTATGGAGAGCAAAATCGTAATTCTTCATACGCAAATCCACCGGCAAATAACTTGGATTTGTAAACATTGAAGATTGGGTACGGAAAGAAACGGAGATCATGTAATAAAGAGGAAAGGCCACGAAAACCAATACCAGAGCCAGTACGGAGTACTTGAAAATTGAGAATCTAATATTTCTACGATTCACGGCTAATCCTTCTTCAATTTTCTAAGAATTAATACAACAAAGAGCAAGACAAGCGGCACCATACTCAGCGCCGCCGCAGCGGATTGTCCGATCTGGAATGTAACGAGGCCTCTATAAGCAAATACCGGCAACGTCAGAGTGGCGTCTGAAGGGCCGCCTCCAGTGGTTAACCAGATCGCTTCAAAGGAGTTGATCGTGCTTACGGTTGAGATCATGAAAACAATAAGAATTACTGGACGAATTCCGGGAATGGAAATATGCCTAAAACGGTGCCAAGCATTAGCGCCATCAATTTCGGCAGCTTCATAAAGTTCCTTAGGCACAGCCTGAAGGGCCGCCAAGAAAAGTATTGTCCAAAATGGAAATCCCCGCCAAATTGTTGCTAAGACTACTGCGGGCATCGCCCAATGACCGTCGTTTAAGAAAGCGATCGGTGTTTCAACAATTCCTAATTGATGCAAGAAGATATTGAGGGCGCCAACATCTGGGTTATAAATCAACTTCCAAACCATGTAGGCAACAAATCCCGGCATGGCGTATGGAATCAGAACCAGCGCGCGCCAAAGTCCGCGACCAAAGAGTTTCTGCTGCAAAAGTAGGGCAACGCCTAGCCCAATTATGAATTTACCCATCTGAACAGTGGATACGTAGACCACAGTATTAACAGCGGCCTTTACATACGTGGGATCCT
>JANXME010000312.1 GCA_025354785.1 Actinomycetes bacterium
GATCCCCGCTTTAAACGAATCTCTAAAGGCTCCTCTACAACGACGCTATCGGTAGAGAATTCTAAGGACTGAGTTCGCTGAATACGAACCAGGGCCACCGCGGTTGGAGCATCCTCAGGCATGAGAGGCGCGATAAAAGGGCAGTGGCTCTGGCGGCAAGGGAGAATTTCCTAGAATTAGATCAGCGGCTTTCTCCGCGACCATCATGACGGGCGAATAAATATTGCCATTTGTCACATAGGGGAAAACGGAAGCATCCACCACCCGTAGACCTTCAACGCCATGAACTTTCATCGTATTCGGATCAACTACGGACATCTCATCCGTACCCATCTTTGCAGTACAAGAGGGATGGAGGGCGGTTTCGGCATCCTTTCGCACCCACTCCAATATTTGCGCGCCAGTTTCGACCGTAGCGCCCGGCGAAACTTCTCCACCATTAAAAGGAGCCATCGCCTCTTGGGTAAGGATCTTGCGGGCAACATGGATTGCTTCAACCCATTCGCTTCTATCTTGTTCCGTGGAGAGATAATTAAATTTCAGCGCGGGCTTTTCCATTGGGTTAACGCTCTTAATTTTTATAGATCCTCGCGAGTCCGAATACATTGGCCCAACATGCACCTGATAACCGTGTCCACCCGAAGGCGCTGTGCCATCGTATCGAATCGCCAGGGGAAGAAAATGAAACATTAAATTGGGATAGATTATTTTCTCATTGCTGCGGGCAAATCCGCCGGCCTCGAAATGATTTGTCGCTCCTGGCCCCTTGCGAAGGAAAAGCCATTGCGCGCCAATAAATGGACGCTTCCAAAGTTTAAGCATGGGTTGCATTGAGACCGGTTGCAAGCAGGAATATTGAACATACACTTCTAAATGATCTTGTAGATTTTCGCCTACTCCAGGCAAGTCCTTCACCACTTTTATGCCTAGCGCTTCTAACTCTTTCGCATTTCCTACTCCAGATAATTGCAAGATCTGCGGGGTGTTAATCGCTCCGCCGCATAAAATAATCTCCTTGGCGCGTATTTCTCGTCGCTTACCCTTCATCAACACCTGAACTCCGACCGCTTGTGTACCTTCAAAGAGCACTCGCTCCACCATCGCTCGGGTCCGAATTGAGAGATTTTTACGGTTTTTGACTGGGTACAGGTATGCCCGCGCCGCACTCAAGCGTCTGCCGCGCCGCACATTTCTATCGAAGGCGGCGAAACCCTCCTGGCGATATCCATTTACATCCTCCGTGCGCGAAAACCCAGCTTGTTGCGCCGAATCAAAAAAAGCTTTAAATAGTGGCCCTTTTACAGGCCCTCTCTCCAGTTGGAGCGGGCCAGCATCCCCGCGGTAAGGACTATCTGGATCTGCTAAACAATTTTCCATTCTCTTAAAATAAGGAAGGCAATGTGCATAATCCCAATTTTCCATACCAGGATCTGCCGCCCAACGTTGATAATCCAATGGATTGCCGCGCTGCCAGATCATTCCATTAATCGACGAAGATCCACCAAGAACTTTTCCGCGCGCATGATAAATCCTTCGATTATTCATATATGGCTCTGGCTCAGATTCATATTTCCAGTCATAGAATCTATTACCGATCGGAAAAGCGAGCCCCGCAGGCATATGTATGAAGACATCCCACTTAAAGTCTCTGCGGCCAGCTTCAAGCACTAGAACGCTCTTCTCTGGATTCTTGCTCAATCGATTGGCAAGCGCGCAGCCGGCTGATCCGCCACCCACAATTATGTAGTCATACGCTTGTCGCATCGCACACATCTCTCTTCAATATACGCATTACTAGTGCGTCACAAGGTGCTTGTAACTAACCAAAGTCAATACAAGCACCTTGCGCCACGTCTCGTTAGCTCAGGAGAGAACTAACAGCCATTTACCGGGTTAGCCAATCCACGCCTTTACCTTATCTGGATTTGCGTCAACCCAGATTTTAGCCGCTGCGTCGTCGGTCAACTTATCGACGGTTAGCGATTTTGCGACCGAGTTTTGATCGTCATTTGTCCAATTGAAGTTCTTGATTAGCGTTGCCGCAGGAGAACCTGAATCCATGAACTTCTTACTGGCGATCTTGTTGAGCAAGTACGGTGGATAATCGCAAGCCACTGTCTTTGGATCGGCATCGCAACCAGCGGTGTAAGCCGGCAACGCCACATGCTTCAAGGCCACTTCAGACAAGAACCACTGTGGCTCGTAGAAATATCCAATTACTGGCTTCTTCTGTGCCTCGGCATTGCGGAACGCCGTTATAAGTGCGGCCTCACTGCCAGTGTAGATAACCTTGAAATTTAGCCCCAAATTCTTCATCAGCGCTTCGTCATTTGTTACGTATGAAGGATCTCCGTCAAGGAAGGCGCCCTTTGGACCTGATTCGCTAGTTTTGAAGAGATCTGCATACTTATTTAGATTCTTAGAATCCAAGATATCTGGATATTTCGCCGCCAAGAAAGGTGGCACATACCAACCAATGATCCCTTGATTTCCAGTTGGCCCGAGGTCAACTGCTACGCCCTGGTCGGTTATGTACTTCTTAGCCAGGTCATCATGTCCCCAGTTTTCCAAAATCGCATCAACTTCTCCACTGGCAAAACCTTGCCACGAAATTTCTTCGCTAATGTTCTTAACAACAACATTGCAGCCAAGTTGAGTCTTCGCAATATAGGCCACTACCGCAAGATTGGCTTCGTAGCCCACCCAGGCATTATCGGCCAGAGTTACAGTTCCGCATTTGGTCGCTGCCGGCGCAGCATCGGCCTTTGAGTCCACCTTTGTGCTACTGCATGCCGATAGCACAAGTGCTGCAGCCACTAATAGAAGTACAAAAGTTGCACCTCGACTTGCACGATGTATTTTCAACACAGTGCTTCCTCCTGATCTAACGACTAAAGTCGCTACTAACCGTTGTTCGGATGAACAACGGAACCCAAGTCATTCTACGCGCGAGCCCCCAAGGTGGCGCCACGGTTATTCGCCGCTGCTTGTGTAAGTCGATCTAGCAAAATTCCCAAAATTACAATTGCCAAACCAGCGGCCAGCCCCTTGCCTTTTAAATTCTCTTGTGAAAATCCCGCCACGACCAAATAGCCCAGCCCGCCAGCTCCGACTAATCCCCCGACCACAATCATCGCCAATACATAAATGAGCCCTTGATTTGTTGCAAGGGCCAGTGCTCGACGGGCACTGGGGAGTTGAACTTTTACAATCATCTGCCACGTACTTGATCCTGCTGCCGTTGCGGCTTCAGTGATAGAGGCTGGTACCCCTTTTATTCCATCTGCCATTAATTTTATTGCAGCCGGCGCCGCATACACCACTGCCGCCAAAATCGCGGTAAATCGAGTCGCTCCAAAAAATCCTAGGAATGGCACTAAATAGACGAAGGCTGGCAATACTTGTCCGGCATCTAGCAGTGGACGAATAACGCGATCAGCGCGTCGATCTCGCCCTATCCAAACTCCTACAATTATTCCGAGGGCAACTGTAATTATCGATGCCACCAGAGTTGAAGCCAAGGTAACCATTGCATCAGACCATAAGCCAGTTCCAACTAGCGCCAAGACACAAAATACGACTACAACTATGAGGCGACTTCCGCCAAAAATAGCGCCAAGTGCAACTAACGCCGCGCCAGTTATGAACCAAGGGCTTTCAACCAAGAGCGATTGCATGGGATTTATAAGACCGTATGTAACCCCATCGGTAAGGGCATTTGTGTAATTAACAAAATGGAGCTGAAACCATTTGACCGCATGATCTGCAAAAACCGCAATTGAGTGTCCAACCGAGCCCGAGCCTGGAAAAGTCGAAGCCCATAGGTATGTTCTTGATATGTATAGAAGAGCCAAAGTAAAAAGTGATCCCCCCACAATAAGCGCCCGCTTCGTTGCCCTCCCCATGGCTACGTAGTTCTCCTTACTCACCTTATCCGCAGCAGCAGTTGTACTCCGATCTAACACCACCGCCAAAATTACAATTCCCAACCCTGCTTGAAAAGATCTACCTACGTCTAAAGATTCCAAGGCTCGGACGACGACTCGTCCAAGTCCAGGTGCGTCAATAAGTGCGGCGATCGTTACCATTGAAAGCGCCGCCATGATTGTTTGATTGATACCAACCACAATCGTTCGCTTCGCTTGTGGAAGTTGCACTTTACGCAGGGCTTGAATTCTGGTCGAGCCCATCGAAGCGGCCGCTTCCACACTCGCCCACGGAACTTCCTTAATTGCTACTGCTGTAATCCGTAGAGCAGGAGGAATGGCATAAATTAAAGTAACTATCGTGGCCGAAGCCGGACCAATTAGAAAGAAGAGGGTTACTGGGGTTAAGTAGACAAAAGTTGGCATCACTTGGGCGAAATCCAGCACTGGCGTTAGGAATTTTTCGAAACGAGGATAAAGTCCGGCACATATTCCAAGTGGAATTCCGATGATGAGGGAAAGGACAACCGCCGCTAAAGTTAGAGCCAGGGTATCCATAGATTCCTGCCAAAAGCCAAGTAAACCCAGAAAAGTTAGGCCGGCGACAGTTAGAAGCGCGATGCGCACATTTGCCACAAGTAAGACGATTAAAGCTGCAATTGCAATAACACCCAGCCAGCCTATTTCTGGCGCGGCGCGAAGCGACGATCCTTGACTGATCGCAGAGCGTAGAAAGGCAACGAATCCATTTATAAAGGAGCGAATCACATTTATGACATAGAGGAAAACTGGATTTGAATTTCGACTGCGGTCAATCCATTCACTCAGCGCGTTTAACCAGTCGTGAAATCCGGTCAAACTCGACCTATCTAGGGGAAGTGTGGCAAACCCGCGCAAAAGTAACCCAAAGGCAATATAGAGCGCGCCGATAGTTGCCAGGTATAGGGACATCCTCGATTTAATCGGTCTTTTAACCCTTGGCGCCGCCACTTTTGGAGGAGTCAAAAGCGCGCTCACTTACTAATCATTTCCGGCTATAACTGCCAGAATATCTGCTGCAGTTATAACCCCTAACAGGTGGTCGGCATCCATAATTCGAACGGCTCTGCCTGCCTCCAGTACACGGCGGGCGGCATCTTTGACGGAAATACTGGGCTCCAATATTGGTCCAGTTAAATCGTCTTCTGGTTGCGCCGGGCGCGCAATCCATCGCAAAGTCATTACATGCGACTTGGGAAAATCACGAACAAAATTGGCAACATAGTCATCAGCTGGAGTGGCAACCAATTGTTCAGGAGTGCCAATTTGAACAATTGCACCGTCACGCATAATCGCAATCCGATCCCCCAGTTTTACGGCTTCGGCGAGATCGTGCGTGATAAATACCATGGTCTTACCCAATTCGTGGTGGAGACGAATTACCTCCGTTTGCATATCTCGACGAATCAGTGGGTCCAGCGCGCTAAAAGGCTCATCGAGAAACAAAACTTTGGGGTCGACCGCGAGTGCTCGTGCCAATCCGACTCGCTGCTGCATTCCACCAGAGAGTTGATCAGGATAAGCGTTTCCATAGCCATGCAAGCCCACTAATTCAATTACTTCATTGGCGCGGGCGTGCCGCTTATCTTTTTCCATCCCGTTTATTTCAAGGCTGTAAGCAATATTGTCTATGACCTTGCGATGGGGCAACAAACCAAAATGCTGAAATACCATCGAGAAGCTGCTCCGCCTCAATTCTCGTAACCTTTTAGCATCTACTTTCAAAATATCTTCGCCTGCAAGATTTAGCTCACCTCTAGTTGGTTCAATCAAGCGCGTCATACAGCGAACTAGAGTCGATTTTCCAGATCCGGATAAACCCATAACTACGAAAACTTCGCCAGGGGCAACGTCAAAGGAGACATCTCGAACAGCAATGGTATTTCCAGATTCGGCGCGCAACTCGGTTCGGGAGAGGTTGGAAAGCGGAGAATCAATTACTTTATCTGCATTAGCGCCAAAAACCTTCCATAGATTTCTAACTGAAATCATGGGCGCCAATTCATCCACTCAAGCGCCTCCATGTCCTGGATCTGAGAACCATCCAGATCGACTAGGGACATTGTTGGTCCAAATGTGTTTGATTTCAAGGTATTCGCCCAATCCGTGTTCGCCTAATTCGCGGCCGATTCCAGATTGCTTATACCCTCCCCACTCCGCCTGCGGTCGATAAGGACCGAAATCATTTACCCAGATTGTTCCGTGGCGTAAGGCTTTGGCAACGCGTTCGGCTTTGGCGCTATCACCACTCCAAACTCCTCCAGAAAGCCCAAAATTCGTATCGTTTCCAATAGAAATAGCCTGCGCCTCCGTTTCGAAAACTTCAACGGTCATAACCGGGCCAAATGACTCTTCTTGAACGCAATGCATAGAACCTAGGCAGTCATCTAATACCGTCGGCAGAAAATACCAACCGTTGGCATGAGCAGGATCAGTGCTTCGAGTGCCGCCGATTAAAAGATTCGCACCTTCGGCTATTGCCTTATTTACATATGAAGTAACGCCCTCTAGGTGCGCCTGACTAATTAGAGGGCCGGATTCCGCAAGTAAATCATCTGGACCGCCCAACTTGATTTGTCCGGCGCGGCGCACTATTTCATCTACCACTTGACCATGAATTGACTTCTCCACTATTAAGCGCGTTCCTGCCGAGCAAACTTGTCCAGAGTGCAAAAAAGCAGCGGTGACGGAATTGTCTATTGCCGCATCTAAATTCGCATCCGCGAAAATGATGTGTGGATTTTTTCCGCCAAGTTCTAGCGCTAACTTCTTTATGGTTTGTGCCGCAGCATGCATGATGGTGCGTCCGGTGGTCAAACCGCCAGTAAAGGAAACCAGATCAATGCGTGGATCTGAGATCAAAGAATTTCCAACAACAGAACCTGGACCTAAAATTAAGTTCGCCACACCTTTTGGGGTTCCCGCCTCCTCAATCAAACCCATAAGCGCAATCGCACTTTGGGGCGTTAGCTCGCTGGGCTTCACGATAAAAGAGCATCCGGCCACTAGGGCAGGAGCAACTTTCCAAGCTATTTGTAACAACGGGTAATTCCAAGGACCGATTAAGGAAGCCACACCTAAAGGTTCATGAACGATTCGACTGGTGACATTTTCTAGCCCAACATCAACGCGGCGATCATGCTCTTTTGCACCCAGCGCGGCAAAATGACGAAAAGTTGCCACGACATCTGCTACATCGTATTGCGCCTCGACAATCCGTTTTCCGGTGTCGGCGCTCTCCTTTTGAGCAATGCTCTCGCTATCTCTTTCAATTAAGTCGGCAATCTTTGCAACCAAAGCGCTGCGCTCCTTGAAACTCCATGAAGTGAAGGCTCCAGAATCAAAGGAAGTTCGCGCGGCGTCGATAGCATCTAGAACATCAGATTGGCTAGCCTGAGAAACTTGGGCGACCACTCGTTGATCATGTGGGCTAAAGACGTCATGAACCGCGCCATCGGAGGCCGCCTTCCAGACGCCGTCAATAAAGAGAGTTGCGACCAAGGTGGAATTAATCTAACTGACTCTTTCGCATAGCCACGAACTCTTCGAGTTCCTGCAACACTCTGGGGTCGATTTCAGGGGCAACATAATCTTCGAGCTTCTTCTTCCAAATTTCTTCGGCGCGATCTCTAGTATCCCGTGCGCCAAGTCGATTCCAACGTTCATAATTATCACTATTAGTTAAGAATGGCCGATAGAAACAATCCCGGAATCGAACCATGGTGTGGGCCGCCCCCAAAAAGTGGCCGCCATGACCAACTTCCAAATGGGCGTCGAAGGCCAGAGAAGACTCGTTAAATTCCAAGGGCGTAAATTCCACCATCAACGATTGCAGAATCTCCACATCCAGCACAAATTTGTCGTAAGAAGAGACCAGTCCACCCTCTAACCAACCAGCAGTATGCATAACCCAGTTAGTTCCTGATAGAAAAGTTGGCATCATCGTCATCATCGTCTGATAGGCAGATTGTGCATCTACAGTCTGAGAAGAGTTAAGGCCGCCGCCGCC
>JANXME010000017.1 GCA_025354785.1 Actinomycetes bacterium
TCCGTGGGCGGGAAGATCCTCTGAAATGGCAAGGGTTATCACGGTATCTGCGATATCCCTAAAGGCTGCCTCGTCATAGGCAATGTAATGAACGCCCCGGAGAAAACTCTGAACTGATAAACCACTTGAATGACAAGCGCAGCCTCCAGTTGGCAGGACATGGTTTGATCCGGCGGAATAATCCCCCAGTGAGACCGGTGAAAATCTGCCTAAAAACACGGCGCCAGCATTTCGGATTTTAAGACCGTCTTGAACGGCGTTAATGGTTTGAATTTCTAAATGCTCTGCAGCGTAAGCATTGGCCACGTCTATGCCCTGATCCATAGAGTCAACTAAGACTATGGCCGATTGAATTCCAGCCAACGCCTGACCTATTCGATCTCTATGTTTAGTTCTGGCTACTCGCACGGCGAGTTCTGTTTCAACATCGGCTGCCAAATCAGGAGAGTCAGTAATAAGAACTGCTGCGGCAATAACATCATGCTCGGCTTGGCTGATTAAATCGACCGCAACATCTGCAGCTTTGGCAGAAGCATCTGCCAATATAGCGATTTCGGTGGGTCCGGCTTCTGAATCAATTCCGACTACTCCGCGTAGAGCGCGCTTGGCAGCCGCAACGTAAATGTTTCCTGGCCCTGTCACCATATCAACGCGCTCGCAAACACCTTCCATCCCATATGCAAGAAGCGCAATTGCCTGAGCGCCGCCGACCGCATATACCTCGAATATTCCAAGAAGGGCACATGTTGCCAAAATGTTCGGGTGTGGCAGTCCGCCGAAATCTTTTTGTGGCGGGGAAACTACGACAATGCCGGGGACCTGTGCAATTTGGGCTGGAATAACATTCATCATGACACTACTGGAATAGACCGCGCGACCGCCCGGTACATAAAGTCCCACTCGATCAACTGGCAGCCACTTCTCCGTCACGGACCCACCAGCAACGACTTCGACGATGGAATCAGAACGACCCTGGGCAAGGTGGACTTTTCTAACTCTTTGAATGGATAACTCCAGTGCGGCGCGAACGGTGGGGTCTAAATTGTTCAGCGCCTGCGTGATGGCATTTTGTGGAACTCGAATTTGCGTCGGGCGAACCCCATCAAGGGTCTGCGCCAAATCAAGCAGATCCGATTCGGTCCCCAGCCGCACTTTATCCAGAATAGGTTCAATTATTTTTAAAGCGGCGACAATATCCAGTTGGGCTCTGGGAAGTTCGGATCTATATTGCCATTTGGTCAATATGCGGCCACGAAAATCGACTCTGCGAATTATTGGCACGTAGCCAAGTTTAGACTAGACAGTGAGGTCCAAGGATTGCCTTTAAATCCGCGCTCAGGCTGGGGGAAGAAGTAACCCGAGCATCCAATTTCATAATCGTGCTCTTTCCCTGATCCTCCAATTGCAGATGCACCTCCCGCGGGCCCGGATGGGTTTGCAAGATTTCCTTCATTCGATCCACGATCGGTGGAGTGCACTGAGCAATCGGCATCTTGATGACGAAGGCGCCAAGGGGGCCCTGTGAAACATCAGGAAATGACAATTCAAGGGCAGTAAAACGAATCTGCTCTTCGCGTTTATCGACCCGCCCGCGCACTATAACGACGCGATCTTCAACTAATGTGAGCGCGTACTGAGTGTAGGTATTTGAGAAGAAAAGCGCTTCAATCGAGCCTTCGAGGTCCTCTATCGTCACAATGGCCCAAGAGGCTCCCTGGCGAGTAACTTTGCGTTGGATTCCGGTAACCAAACCCGCAATCGTGACCACCTGATCTTGAAAGGAAGAATCTTCTACTAATTGGCTAATAGACAAATCCGTGGCTGCCCGCAGTACATGTTCAATCCCTAGGAGTGGATGGTCGGAGACGTACAGGCCAAGCATTTCCCTCTCATAGGAGAGCAAAAGTGCCTTGTCCCACTCGACGGTTGGAATATCGAGTTCGATGCCGGCCACTTGGGAAACCGTCTCGCCACCAAATAAATCAAATTGTCCAATTGCCTCTGCACGTTTGGTTTCAATTATGGAATCTAGCGCCTCTAAATAAATCGAGAAGAGTCCACGACGAGAAAGATTGAACGAGTCGAAAGCGCCGGCCTTGATCAAAGATTCGATTGTTTTCTTATTGCAAACTTGCACATCGATTTTGGCAAGAAAATCTCCAAAGGAAATGAAGAACCCTCTATTCTCTCGCGACAGTTTTATCGATGCCACTACCCCTTCGCCAACGTTTCGGATTGCAGCCAGTCCAAAACGAATATCAACACCTCTCGGGGTGTATTCGGAATTGGATTCGTTAACATCTGGTGGAAGAACCCTAATTCCCATACGCCGACATTCACTCAGGTAAAGAGCAGACTTATCTTTATCATCTCGCACACTGGTCAACAGCGCAGCCATATATTCAGTTGGGTAATTGGCTTTAAGGTACGCCGTCCAATAGGAAACCAACCCATAACCGGCGCTATGGGCTCTGTTAAAAGCATAATCCGAGAAAGGAATCAAAGTTTTCCAAAGGTCGGCGATGGCACTGTCGCCGAACCCGTTATTTTTCATACCTTCGACGAAGTGAACATATTCCTTATCTAGAATTTCGCGATCTTTTTTGCCCATCGCTTTTCGTAGTAAATCTGCTCGCCCCAGAGAGAATCCCGCAACTTTTTGTGCGATCGCCATTACTTGCTCTTGATAAACAATCAGACCGTACGTATCCCCTAAAATTTCCTCTAACGGGCCCGAAAGTTCAGGGTGAATTGGTTCGATGGGCTTGCGAGCATTCTTGCGATCTGCATAGTTGTTGTGAGCATTTTCGCCCATCGGACCTGGGCGATAGAGAGCAATTACTGCTGAAATATCGGCAAATGAATCGGGCACCATGGATCTAAGTAGCGCACGCATTGGTCCGCCATCGAGTTGGAATACCCCCAATGTGTCTCCACGGCCCAGGAGCTCGAAAGTCTTTTTGTCATCTAGAGCGAGAGTTTCTAGCACCACCTCCTCGCCCAAGTTTGCCGAGATGTTGAGCAGGCAGTCATCCAGAACAGAGAGGTTTCGCAAACCCAAGAAATCCATTTTTAACAGTCCGATAGCCTCACATGCGCCCATATCGAACTGGGTAATTATCGCGCCGTCGGCTTCGCGTCGATGGATAGGTATTACATCTAGCAAGGGTTCGCGCGAGAGTATTACCCCGGCCGCATGCACGCCCCATTGTCGCTTTAGACCCTCAAGCCCCCTTGCTGTGTCAACAACTTTTTTGGAATCCGGATCTGATTCGTAAAGCGCCCGAAATTCACCTGCCTCCACGTATCTATCGTGATTTACATCGAACACCCCGGCCAGCGAAATGTCCTTGCCCATGATTGCCGGAGGAAGCGCCTTGGTCAGTCTGTCTCCAACCGCATACGGATATCCTAAAACTCGAGTCGAATCTTTTATCGATTGCTTTGATTTTATAGTTCCATAAGTGATTATCTGCGCGACTCGATCCTCACCATATTTCTGAGTGGCATAGCGAATCATTTCACCGCGACGGCGCTCATCAAAATCTAGGTCAATATCTGGCATCGAGATGCGCTCCGGATTTAGAAAGCGTTCAAAAAGCAAGCCATGCTCGATTGGATCCAGCGCTGTTATCCCTAAGCCATATGAAACTAGAGATCCGGCGGCAGAGCCTCGACCCGGACCAACCCTTATACCTTGACTCTTCGCATGCGCGACTAAATCAGCGACTACTAGGAAATAGCCAGGAAATCCCATCTTGTCCATTACATCTAATTCGTATTGCATTCTCGCCATGTGTGCGGGCGGAATATTCCCACCCATCTTTTCGGTTAGTCCAAGTTCGGCTACTTTGCGAAGCCAAGAATTCTCTGTTTCTCCGCTGGGTACGCTAAATTGTGGAAGCAGGTTCTCACCTTCGCGCAGTGTGACATCGCACCTTTGAGCGATCAATAAAGTGTTGTCACAACTTTCAGGAATTTCTTTAAAGAGCTCACGCATTTCTGAAGCAGATTTTAGATAGAAAGTATCGTTTTCAAACCTAAACCGTTTGGGGTCCGCCATGGTCGAGCCTGACTGCACGCAGAGTAAGACCTCGTGGGAGGGAGCATCGCTGGCATAGGTGTAATGCAGGTCATTGGTCGCCAATAAGGGCAACCCCAACTCTTTACCTAACCGCAATAATTCCACCTTGACGCGTTTTTCTATATCAAGGCCATGATCCATTATTTCCAGGAAAAAATTATCTGAGCCAAATATGTCACGCAGCTCGGCGGCCGCACGAAGCGCATCTTGATATGCGCCCATTCGAAGCCGTGTTTGAATTTCGCCACCGGGACAACCCGTCGTCGCAACAATTCCCTTCGCATACTTAGATAAAAGTTGCCGATCCATTCTTGGCTTGTAGTAATAGCCTTCTAGCGATGCAAGAGAAGAGAGTCGAAATAAATTTGCCAATCCTTCGTTATTTTCAGCCAGCAAAGTCATATGCGTATAAGCCCCGCCGCCTGAAACGTCGTCTTCCCCGCCATCGGCCCATTTGACCCGGCGTTTATCAAAACGCGATTCGGGGGCAATATAGGCTTCGATCCCAATAATGGGCTTCACTCCAGCGCGTTTGGCTTGTTTGTAGAAGTCATAAGCGCCAAATACATTTCCATGATCGGTCATTGCGATGGCGGGCATCTCTTGCCTGGCAACTTCCTCTACTAAGTCACCAATCCGTGCGGCTCCATCGAGCATGGAGTATTCGGTGTGAACGTGTAGATGAACAAAGGAGGCCACGATTGGTGAGAGTAGTCGTTATGGAAGGACTGATGAATCAAGCAACGCCAAAGCGCGATTCAAGTCGTGAGCGTAGGGGGCGCGAAAGTCGAGGGCGAGATTGGTCACAGGGTGGCGAAAACGCAATTCCAACGCGTGCAGCCAAGGGCGGCTCATTTCCAAACGCGCCGCCAGAGTAGGGTCTGCGCCGTAGGTCATATCCCCCACCAGTGGGTGGCGCAGGGCAGAGAAATGCACTCTGATTTGATGGGTACGTCCAGTTTCCAATTCCACCTTTACAAGTGAAACCGCACGGTAGTACTCAATAACCTCATAGTGTGTGATGCTCTCTTTGCCGTTGGCCACTACCGCAAACCGATAATCCTCTTTTGGGTGACGATCGATCGGCGCATCAATGGTTCCTCTAGATGGATCCATATGCCCTTGCACCAAAGCGTGATAAATCTTCTCCACCTGTCGAGCCTTGAATGCCGCCTTTAAGAAGCTATAGGCCTGATCCGTCTTGGCCACCACCATTAGTCCGCTAGTACCAACATCCAGGCGATGAACGATCCCTGCCCGCTCGGGGGCACCGCTTGTTGATATTGAATAGCCGGCCGCGGTCAAAGCTCCAACTACAGTGGGACCGGTCCACCCCGGACTTGGGTGCGCAGCACATCCAACCGGCTTATTTATTACCACTATAGATTCGTCGTCATAGACCACGTCCAGTCCCAATATGGGCGTAATCGGAATCGCTTCTAAGACCGTGTTATCTGGAAGCAGAATTTCAATAACTTGTCCAGCACTTACCTTTTCTGACTTGGACATCGCCAGCCCGCGGCTGGTGATATCGCCATCGGCCATTAGTTTGGCAACGGTCGTGCGGGAAAATCCCAAGACTCGCGTAAGCGCACTGTCGACGCGCTCCCCAGCAACCCCTTCGGGAACAACCAGCGTTCGCATTTCACGCATTTAACTCAGGCTCCTTATCGGACTTTCCATCACTACCCGGGCGCGAAATGGGAGAAATATTTCGAAATGAAAGCCCGGTCGCAATCAGTGCAGCTATCACAATAGCCGAATCCGCCAGGTTGAAAATCGGCCAATGGGGTATCTCGATCCAATCAACTACTTGCCCTCTGAGGATTCCCGATCCTCCCCGAAAAATACGATCGGAGAGATTGCCTAAAGTCCCACCTAAAACCAATCCAAAGACTGAAGCCCAAGCCGTTGAATTGATCCTTGGAGTCCAGTACGCAATTACAAATATCGCAAGTATCGCGAACGCCGCTAGCAAAGCCGATCCATTTTTAATAAAACTAAAGGCCGCCCCAGAGTTTCGGGCGTAAGTCAGTTTCAATATGTTCGTAATAAGAACTTTCGGCTCTGTTCCTTCTAGAAAGCGTTGAGCTAAATTCTTAGAAACGGCATCTACGAGCCAGACTAGCCAAGCAACCGTAAGAACTCTCCTTACGGTGGGCTTCATACGCAAATTCAGCGCCGCTCTTCCTTTTGCTTGCACACCATACAGAGGGTGGCACGCGGAAATACTTGGAGCCTGGCCTTCCCGATCGGATTTGCACACTCCTCACATTGACCATAGGTCTTACTATCAATACGTTCTAGAGCGCGTTCAGTTTGCAAAACCATGTCGCGGGCATTTATCACCAACGACATTTCATGCTCACGTTCAAAAGTCTTGGTTCCTGCATCTGCTTGATCGTCTCCGGCTCCCTCACCAGATTCGCGAATTAGGGAATCCATCTCCAACTCAACGGCCACCAATTCTGACCGCAGACGTACCAACTCTTTAGCAAGTTCGCTTCGTACCGCCTTAAATTCGGATGCCGTGAATGGTCCCTCAGTATCTGATACCGCCGCCGGAATAGGGGCCACCTTAATCGGCTTAAGCGGAGCACTTTTTTTCGCTGATTTCACATGGCGTGGAGGTGGCGGCATTACCAGACGTCGCTCTTCAATTGGAACCGATGCCGCTGCCACCATGGCTTCCGCTCTTGCAGGCAAGGCGGCGGGAGTGGCTTTGTCGGCCTTTGCAGGAAATGGTCGACCCGGAGCCTTCCTGACTGGAACTTTCTTGACCACCGCTTTTTTGGCCGGAGCCTTCTTTGCCGGAGCCTTCTTTGCCGGAGCCTTCTTGGGCGGGGCTTTCTTAACCACCGCTTTTTTGGCGGGGGCTTTCTTGGCTGGAGCTTTAGCCGAAGCGGCAGTCTTGCTGGCGCCCTTTTTCAAATTCTTATTTGCCACGGCGCGCACCTTATTCTCATATTGGAAGAAATGCCACTCCCCTCACTATGCCTTACACTTAATCTTTCGCAAGCGACGAAGACGGGGCAATCACCCCCGAGTCAGCTGGAAGAGTTGAGCGGTTTCGACCTTTGGGGCAACCGATCAAGGTAGAACCGGCGCGCGGAGAAAGTTAAGTGGTCAGACCGTAGCAACTCGGTCAGACAAGGCGGGTGGTACCGCGACCTCGTGAGAGGGCGTCCCTCCAGATTCACTTCAAAGGTTGAAGTGAAACCGGCAAGAGGGATTTCAATGAGTAGCTACCGCGAGATCAGCGCACAAGTGGATTTACCAAACTTAGAGCGCTCCATCCTTGATTTTTGGGAGGAGAACTCGATCTTCGCCAAGAGCTTAGAGGCTCGCCAAGGCTCACCTACATGGACTTTTTATGAAGGGCCGCCGACGGCCAATGGTGCGCCAGGTACTCACCATATTGAAGCCCGAGTTTTTAAGGATGTGTTTCCGCGTTTTCAAACCATGAAAGGAAAATACGTCGGTCGCAAAGCCGGCTGGGATTGTCATGGTCTACCCGTGGAGATCGCGGTAGAAAAAGAATTGGGCTTTACCGGCAAGGGAGATATTGAAACTTACGGCATCGCCGCTTTTAATGAAAAATGCCGCGTTTCCGTGCAAGGACATGTTGGTGCATTTACCCAAATGACGCGTCGTATGGGTTTCTGGGTGGACTTTGAGCAGGCTTATTGGACTATGTCTCCAGAATACGTGGAGAGCGTTTGGTGGTCACTCAAAGAGATTTGGAAGAAAGGCCTGCTTGTTCAAGATCATCGAGTTGCACCTTATTGTCCGCGCTGCGGTACCGGACTCTCGGATCATGAATTGGCGCAAGGGTACGAAACAGTTATTGATCCC
>JANXME010000040.1 GCA_025354785.1 Actinomycetes bacterium
CACATGCCGCCGCCAGTATTCCGACCTGACGCATGCCTGCGCCATAACGCTTTCGCCAAACCCGAGAGCGAGCCACTCGATCTTTCGTGGAAAGCATCAGCGATCCAACGGGAGCTCCTAGTCCTTTGGAAAAGCAAACGCTTACCGTATCAAAATGCTTGGCATATTCTCTTAAGGGGATCCCGGAAGCGACGTGCGCATTCCATATTCTGGCTCCATCTAAGTGCAAACTAAGGCCCATGGCTCGGGCACCGACGCTTAACGATTCGATTTCATTTAATGGTTGGACGGTACCGCCACCAAAGTTATGGGTGTTTTCGATAGCGATAGCGCTAGTTGAAACTTGATATGGACCAGAATTTGGTTTTGCAATATTCAATACATCTTCGGCTCGCAACAATCCCCTTGGCGCCAACCACGTTCGAGTTGTAATTCCGCTAAAGACTGCGCCTGCTCCAAGTTCGGCACGCACAATGTGGGAAAAAGACTCCGTGAGCAATTCATCTCCTGGAGATACAAGGGCGCGAATCGCCAATTGATTTGCAAGTGAACCAGTTGGTGTAAAAAGCGCAGCTTCATGGCCAAATAAATCGGCAACCCGCTCTTCGAGCATATTTACAGTTGGATCTTCCCCATACACATCATCTCCTATATTTGCACGCGACATATATTCGCGCATCTCAACTGAGGGAGCTGTTACTGTATCTGAACGAAGATCTACTCGCATATGGCGAATACTCTCACGCTTCTTGCGAGACAATGAGATACATCGCCGCCCCTATGAGCGCCCCGCCTGCTGCCACTTGTAAAGTGAGGCGTTCGTTTCCGAAAACTACGGCGAAAAATGCTGCAAAAACTATCTCCATCACCATGATTACCGCTACCTTTGTTGAATGCAGGTGTGACTGCGCCCAAGTTTGGATTAAAAAGGCCAGGGCGGTAGCAAATACCGCGGTAAAGATTGCCACACCCCAAACCCCCTTGTCAGGCGGGGGTTGGTAGCCGCCGAATACTAGGGTTACTCCCGAGAGCAAGACGCACGCGCCGATTTGAACCACGGTTAGTAAATAAGGATCGCGCCCGCTACTCCACTTACTTAAGACGATTATTTGCGCTGCAAAAGCGACTGCGCCTACCAATACCAGCAATTCTCCTATCCCAATTGCCCAACTATGTAGGGAAAGTAAGGCTAAACCGATTGTTGCGATCAGGATGTATAACCAGGTGCGAAGTGCCAGATTTTCATGGTGGAAGAAAAAGGTAAGCAGTGGCGTAACCACAACATATAGCCCAGTGATAAAACCGGTGGTGGCGGCTGTGGTGCGATCCAATCCTAAAGTTTGAAAGATAAACCCGGCTGCCAAAAAGCTTCCCGCCAGGCCCCCACGTAGCAGGATATCTTTTGAGATTAGCATGAGAATTCTTGGCCGCAGAGCGACCATTACAATCAGTGCAATCGCAAAGCGAGTAAAGAGAAAACTATTTACATCTTGTCGCCTAATTGCTTCTTTCATCATAAAGAAGGTGGAGCCCCAAAGAGCCGCCACTCCTAAGAGTGCAGCCGGGGCAAATCTTACGCGCACCCCTATTTACGAAATTTCTTGAGTAAAGCGACTTCCCGTCCATGTTCTAACTCTTGACCTGGTGTCTCTAGAATCAAAGGTGCCTTTGCAACCCCCGGATGCGCAATGAGTTCTCGAAATGGATCAACTCCAATTTCACCTTCTCCAATATTTTGATGGCGATCTTTTAGCGCGCCACAAACATCCATTGAATCGTTTGCATGAATCAATTGAATTCGTTCAGCTCCTGCAATCGAAACTAAAAGATCTAAGGTTTCTGTCATTCCGCCTTTGACTTTGATGTCATGACCGGCTGCAAATACATGGCAGGTATCAAGGCAAATCGCGACTTTCGGGTGAAATTCGAGTGCTTCGAGATAATTGGTCAAATCATCCAAGCGCTTGACCAACGATTGGCCTTGTCCGGCGGTGGGTTCAAGCAGCAGCGTGGGCGAGTCTTCAGATAGCGCTTCTAAAATCGGCATCATGCCATCGTGGATTTGTTTCCAAGCGTTGGGCACGTGGTTAATATCTACCGCAGAACCTGTGTGAATCACCACGCCGAGGGCTCGAATATCTTTGCCCCTTTGTAGGGAATAGCGAGTTGAAGCTAGGGAATTTTCGTATGTCGCTAAGGTTGGCGAACCCAAATTAATAAGAAAGGGCGCATGAACATAGACAGCAATGTCTAACTCTGCTGCTTTCGTGTAGAACGCTTCATCGGCGATGCGGTTAGCGTCGGGCATCGCCCAGGCGCGCGGGTTGGAAGCAAAAACTTGGATTGCCTCGGCCTTTATAGTCTCGGCGTAGGCAATGGATCTTTTGGCCATTCCGCCAGAGGTGGGAACATGCGCGCCAATACGTGGCTGATTATTTGGCATTTGCTTAGCCTACTGTGATGACTACGGTACTTCCACGTTTTATTTGACTTCCAACCTTCGGAGAAACGTCAGTTACTGTCTTTATTGCCTTATTGCCAATCGTCTTGACCGTGACTTGCAACTCCAGATCTTGTAAAAGAGTAGTTGCTTTGGCTTGCGTGAGAGAATAAACGTTGGGTATGAAGACCAGCGCCGAACCTTTAGAAACGGATAGCTCAATTTTGGAGCCTTTGGGCGCTGAAGTACCACCGTCGGGAAACTGCGCTATTACCGCTCCTACTGCTACTGAATCGCTGTAAATGTAAGTGGGGGTAACATCAAAACCAAGATCGGTTAATTCATTGAGCGCTTGTTCGGCGCTCTTGCCAATATATGAATCGAATGGCACGACCTCTGGACCCTTGCTAATGACTAAGTCGACCGGAGTGTCTTTCCTGACTGATGCTGAAGATGATGGATTACTGCTGATGATTAGCCCTGATTTAACTTTTGCGCTAAATGCCTGTGTGACAGTTCCTGCAATCAACGAATTTTCTTTTAGAAGTGCTAGGGCCGCATCGGCGCTCAAATTCTTAAGTGATGGGACGCTATAGCGTTCAATACCTTTGGAGATCGTAAGATGGATGGTTGATCCCTCTTTTACACGTGCCCCGCCTGCCGGCTGGGCTGAGATGATAATTCCGGTGTTGATCTCTTCATCAAAAACCTTAGTTACCTCGGTTTTAAGTCCAAGTGGAGTCAAGGTTGCGCTGGCTTGGGTGACATTTCCACCAACTACAGATGGCACCAGTACTCGAGTTCCAGGACCCAAGATCGCATACCAAGCAGCGCTTGCAAGAAGAAGGAGAAAAATTACAGCAATTGTGCGATTGCGCTTTACCCGCTTAGTTGTCTCTTTTCTCTTACTTTTCTGGACTTTCTCTTTGGGCGCCATAGTTTCTATTCTCTCAGTTGGGGAGTCTGACTGCGTGGAGACAGCTCGTCTAGGAGAGCGTGATTTCTCACGAATAGGCGCCGGAGGAATATCGAGCTCAAGGCTGAGCTGAGGACGTTGTGGATCGATTTCCTTCTGAATTTCAAGAAGTTGGCTAAGGAATTCGCCAGCGTCACGCGGACGTTCATCGGGATTAACGCTTGTTGCCCGTTGTGTCAAAAGATCAAGAAGTGGTGGCACCTCAGCGGCGATGGAGGAAGGAGCTGGTACGCGTTCGTTGACATGTCTATAAGCAATTTGGATTGGCGAATCTCCCGAAAAAGGCTTTTGGCCGGTCAAAAGTTCGAAAGCAACGATACCGACGGCGTAAACATCGCTACGTGAATCGGCTACCCCTCGCTGGACTTGTTCGGGGGAGAGATATGAAACGCTTCCCATTATTACGCTGGACTCGACCGTCAATGTGTTGCCAATGAGTTCGCCATGCGCCAAACCAAAATCAGCGACTTTGACTCGCCCTGACTTAGAAATCAAAATATTCTCTGGCTTAATGTCTCTATGAACTATGCCAATTTTATGGGCTGCCTCTAGCGCGCTAAGGACGGGGATTAGAAAACGAATCGCTTCTGCTGCAGGTAGAGCGCCTCGTTCAAATAGATATTCGCGCAATGTGTGACCTTCAACCATCTCCATAACTAAGAAGACTGCTGGAATGCCGCTTTGGTTCCACCCTTGATCTTGTACGGCCACAATATTTGGATGAGAAAGGGCAGCGGCCGCTTTGGCTTCTCGAATAAACCGAGAGATAAACTTCTCATCATCGGCCAGATGAGCGTGCATAATTTTAACTGCAACTTTGCGATCTAGTCGCAGATCCAGTCCCTCATATATGGTGGCCATTCCTCCGCTGGCAATGAGTTTGAGTAACTCATAGCGGCCATCAATGATTTCGCCTGAAAGATCTGACACATCAAAATCTTAGGCAATAGTTGCTACTTTTTCGGATCTGGCGCGCTGTCCTGCTCTTGAGTTGACAGAATAAAATCGGAGCTCTCCCGCGTTTTATCGCGCGAGAAGTGGGCATTTTCGTCCATCTGCCATTTTTGCATTTGGAGCTGAATATTCCTTCCATCGCGTTCCAGAACTCTGGCTAAACCAATATCTGCGTCAATATCGAGCCAAATTGTGGTTGAACCGAACTCTCGTACCTTTCGTTGACCGCTTCCAACTCCCTCGAGAATTAGCAAGTCACCGGGAACCATGGTGCGCGAAGTGAGGAAATCGCCTCGACCCCAGTCATAGATAGGCATTTCATGTGTCAGACCTGCTGAGAGCGATATCAGTAAATCTTCCAAGGTGCGTGTCAGGGTTGGACCGAGTGCGTCATTCCAGCCAGCGTAAATTTCATCCATATGAAGAATGGAGACTGACCTATCTACTCTGAAGGCCAAACCAAGCTCTGAAGCCAAAGTCGTTTTCCCCGAACCTGCTCTACCATCAATCGCAATAAGTTGAGTATTGCCACATTTGGCACGGGAGTTAAGGGATTCACGTATCGAATCGATAAAAATCACTGGTTCGCTTTTTTTAGCCAATTTCGCCAGCCAGCGATCGCGAGGAGCACAAAGAAGAAATAAAGGATTGAGGTTAGGTATTGCCCACCGTGAAAAAATTGGTAGGTGTAGACCGTATCTACTACGAACCACAATGGCCAAGCTTCATATTTCTCAAAGACCATCCAAAGTTGGGCGATCGAACTTCCGACAAATCCAAAGGCATCGGTCAGCGACGCGGCGGCCCCAATCTTTTTCAATACCGGATAGAGAGCGGCCCAGGCAACGAGAAAAGAGAGGAGCCAGATCGCGCGCTCTTTAACCTTCAATTTTGCAGGAGTGGCACCTTTAGCCCCCCAGCCAAACCAACCCCAAATCCCTCCAATTATAAAAATAATTTGAAGCGCGGCGCTGGCGTAATATTTTTCTTCCAGAAAGAGTATTCCGTAAAGTGCACTGCTGGCGTTCCACCAATGCCAAGTCTTACGTGGTCCAAATACGGCCAAACTAACGGCAATGATGGAGACTAGAAAGGCGATGAGTTCCAATAAGGAGAGCTGATAGTCCCAGGCGGTAAATACGGTAACCATTAAATTGATTTTCACGGTATACAAGTCCTTCCAATTCCGCATTACCGGAATGGTCAAACGGTCGATCTGGCGATCAGATCCTCTCAGCCTTATCGGCTCCCGTGTTCGTAACTCTAGCGCTATTTTTGACAGAATAGGCAAATGGCAAGGTGGAGTTATATGGCGATGTTGGCCTTCACTATCTTGGGCTCGTTTTGGCTAGAAATTTTTCTCAAAGTTCAAGTTTTACGAAGAATTAAGCGAGTGCTCTCATCAATTTTGCCGGTCGCCCTGGTCTTCCTGATTTGGGATGCCTTTGCGATTGGTCATAAACACTGGCGTTTTGACCCCCAGCAAATATTGAGAATATTTGGACCTTTCCACATTCCACTAGAGGAATTCATATTCTTCTTAATTATTCCCATCGTCGCGATTATGACGATTGAAGCCGTTCGTCGTGTCAAACCGAATTGGCCAATTGGCAGGTCCAGATGAGCTATACCGCACTATCTCTTTTTGCAGTCTTGATTGCAATTGGGCTAGATATTTGGATTTCGAAAGTTAGATTGGTATCGCACAAAATATTTTGGACATCCTACGCAATAATTTTGCCGTTTCAACTTCTGACCAATTGGTGGCTCACCTCTCGAAATATTGTTATCTATGGCTCCAAAGCCATCCTAGGTTTGCGGATCGCCAGTGCCCCTGTGGAAGATTTGCTTTTTGGTTTTTCACTAATTTTGAGCGTTTTAACTCTCTGGATTTACCAGGAGAAACGATATGGCAGCGATTGAATCCAAGCTCTGCCCGCGACTTTGAGTCGGCGGTATCGGGAAGTGCTGGCTCGATGAGAAAAGACGTCGTAACCATTCCGCTCTACCTCGTCCACGATTCCACAGTAAAGTTCGCTCGCTGCTCTGATGCACGGTTGGCTGGCTTTGTCCAAGCAGAAGATTGTGGGTTCGGCTTGGGCCTGCAAAGTCCTAACGCGTTCAATTTGAAATTTTAGAAGTGAAACAATCTGCGGTGTTAAAATTCGACAATAGAGCATTTCTTCACTCACCCCATGTTCCCGAAGTTCATCTTGCGGGATGTAGATTCGCCCCCTATCCAAATCCTCTCCAATATCTCGGATAAAATTGGCCAACTGGAATGCAATTCCAAGTTTTTTTGCTCCTTCGTAAGCCCTAACATTTTGCACACCTAAAATCGGAGCCATTTGCAAACCGATTACTGCGGCAGATCCATAAACATATTCCGCCAGCTCGTCGAAGTTTTGATAACGAGTCACAGTTAAATCCATCTCCATAGAATTCAAAAAGGACCGAAAATATTCGATTGGAATAGCAAATCGTTTTACCGTATCGGTCAAAGCCCGCCCGATCGCGTCCTTGGAGTTTCCCTTCTCCAGGTCGTTCATTCTCGTGTCAGACCAAGATCTTAAAGTTAGGCTCCTCTCTTCGATCGAGAGTTGAGAAGTAAGTTCATCAACAATTTCATCGGCATATCTGGCAAAGCCGTAAAGAGCATGAACGAAGGGACGTTTTGATTTTGGTAGGAGAAGTGTGGCCAGATAATAAGTCTTTCCGTGAAGAGCATTAAGTCGTTTGCATTCAGAGTAGGAATTTCGCAAATCTGGATCCAATATTCCAGCCGCTGTTAACTCGTCCATTACCGGACCGGTCCCACTATTCTTTCCGCAGCCAAACGACCTGAAATTAGTACCATCGGAACACCAACACCTGGCTGAGTGCCAGAGCCGGCAAAGGCAATGTTTTCAAATCCAGTCGCTAAGTTGCTTGGGCGAAAAGGTCCGGTCTGAAAGAAAGTGTGCGCGCTGGCAAATGGCGCCCCTCTCTCCATGCCTTGCTTCTGCCAATCTAACGGAGTGGTCATTGTCTCCACTTCTATTGATTGAGAAAAATCCGTGTAACCACGTGCTTCAAGAGTCTTCAGCATTTCATCTCTATATGGAGAAGCTTGGTTTTTCCAATCTATCGCGGCGTCAAGATTTGGCGTTGGGAATAGTACGTAGTAGGAGCTCTTTCCAGCAGGTGCGAGATCTGGGTCGTCAAGGGATGGAACGGTAACGAGAATGCTGGGATCGGTCATTAAGACCTTTTGTTTGATTAATTCGTCAAATACACCGTTCCAAGATTGACCGAAGTGAATATTGTGGTGTGCCAAATGTGAATATGATTTTGATGACCCAAGTAGGAGAGTTACGCATGACGGAGAATATTTAAGGCGCGCCACCTTTCCAGGGACGCGGCCCAATAATTCGCGCCAAGCAATCGGTAAATCTGGATTAAGAATGAGTGCATCACATTCGATTCTCTCTCCATCTGCCGTAATAACTGCTCGAGCCCTGCCATGGTTATGTTCTATAGAGGTAGCCGTGGTGTTGTACTTAAAGATGACCCCGTGTTTCTCGGCCGCGGCTGCTAAGGCCCGCGGAAGGGCATGCATTCCGCCTTTGGGAAAAAATACGCCGTTAACTGAATCCATGTAGGCAATGACAGCGTAAATAGCCAGGGCCTGTTGCGGGCTCACACCGGCATACATTGCTTGGAAGGAATAAATTTTTTGCAAGCGTGGATCTTTAAGGTATTGATTGACCTTAGGAGCTAGACGACGAAAACCGCCGAGCGCAATCAATCGGGCAAGATTTGGCGTCAGTAAATTTAATGGCGAATCAATATTTCGATCTATGAAGTCATTCATTTCATATTTATATAATTTGGTAACAAAATCAACGTACTTTCGATATCCAGCGGCTTCGGTAGGGCTGATCTGAGTGGCAATTTCAGATTCCATTTGGTTGGTGTCAGCATGCACGTCAATTTGTGATCCATCGTGGTAAAAAGCTCGGTAGAGAGGGGATACGGGCTTTAATTCGAGCCAATCAGACATCTCTTCGCTTACGCAGTGAAATGCATCTGCGATCAGAGAAGGCATTGTGAGGACAGTTGGCCCAGTATCAAATGAGTAACCAT
>JANXME010000232.1 GCA_025354785.1 Actinomycetes bacterium
TTCGAAAGACAAGAACGATTGCTACTTTCTGGAGTCAACCATTGGAATTCCGCAGCTAATTCACCTGCCTCGCCGGCAATCGCCATGGCCAAATTTTTTGGCGTGTGGAATTGCTCCCAGTTTCTGGCGACTGCGAAAGCCCGAATCTCATGAGTTAGTTCTTGAATTACGTCGTCTGGCATTTGCTTCTCCTAGGTGGGAATTCGATCCTTGAAATATTTGGCAGTCGCCTCATCCGTAAAATATACGTAGCAACCTTTCATTCCCCTACTCATTAAAGTCCGATAAGTGTTCCGAATAATCTCGTCCGCTTTAATTTCGGCCCTGAGTGGATCTTCTTGATATTCCTTTTTAAAGCCGGCCAGAGACTTGTCAGTCCTTGCCCTTGCTGAAGGATCCGTTCGCAGGACACCATCAACCGCAACTAGATCCGGTCAAACGATAACCCCTACATAATCGACTTCTAGACCTTGGCAAGTATGGATGCACCCAACTTCCTCTACTGAAGTTGGGCTAATGATCCACCCACTTCCGTCGGAAGTTAAATTCCAAGTGGCCTTATAGTCAAATTTGGGAATCGAAATATCAGCAAGGAAGGGATTTTTCTTGCTTATCCAATCCCAGCAATAGCCGGCCACCATCCGAGACTTGTTGTTCACTTTGTTTTCATGCTTAATCATGTCGTGCAACACGGTCGGACTGTCGACAATCTGAAAATCAAATCGATCCGTTGTAAAATAGTGTGAATTGTCCGCGTGAATTCCTAAAGTTTCGTCTAACCATGCAATGTAATCTTCTGAGCCACCACATCGAAATTGGGAATTCAATTCCATTCTCTCAACTATTGCACCAGCCCTGGCGGCTTCTTCTTCGATAATTAAAATACCCCCTACATCCGACCAAGTTACTTTTTGAGCTTCATCGATAAAGAAGATGGCCGTACGCGCAGAACCAATTATCTCTTTAACCTGATTTTCCCCCAAATTTCTAAACATTCCGGATTTCATCTTCAGACGATGCGCTTCATCGACAATCAACGTATCAAAACTTGCCTCAGGTGTTTCCGTAAATGAACCTGATCCACTGAACAAGTGACTTATTTCAGCCTTTTTGAAGATCTTCTTCAGCTTCGATTCAAAAACTGCTCGTGGCGCGGCATTTGGAGTTACGTATCGCGCATTAAGCCTTTCGCCAGTAAGTCTTGCTAAGGCATTTATGGAAATGACCGATTTTCCCGTTCCTGGACCACCGTTTACGATCATCACTCTCTTTGGTCCAGTCAGTGAATCATGCGAGGCTTTCATAATTTTCTCAAGAACCGTCTTCTGATCGTCAATCAAAACAAACTCTTCTCGCCCCTTTAGCATGGACCCGACCGCGTCTGCTAATTGTTGGGAAGGTCGAATCACAGCACTATCTATACGCTCGAGTAAAGCAGTTCCGGTCCCTTCCGTGATACTTGCACTTATCAATGATCTCAATTCTGCACTCTGCCCCTTGATGAACACAGGAACTTCTCTTAGTTTCTCCTCATACCTAGACTCGTTGACCACTCGAGAATCCATACAATTATGAAGGTAGGCGCAAGCCGTTACCGAAACATTTGAATCGTAAATATATTCGTTGTAGTTCTTCAAATGGCTCGCGTAACTCCAAGCCTGATATGAGGGATGCACGGTGTCACGTATACCACCGCCAATTCGAGTGCGAACATGATCTGACAATTCCGAAAATTCAATATCTGTCCATTGTTTTAACTCGATTATTACCAACGACTCTCTTTTCGAGGCGTTCCTTCCCGAAAGCATAAAATCGATTCGATATGCTCGTCCGTTGACCCTGTATTCAATCGCCACGCCAGCATCCCCCGGAATATCAGTTGTATGCAATAAGTTCGCCATGGCGTTTCCTAAAGAATTTCTCCAGGAGTTGTACTCTGCAACCCCCACATTGTGGCCAAGCTTTCGCTTTACTTCGTCCCGAACTTTGTCTTCAATCACCGGTGCGTCAAAAAGAAATTGATCTTTAGTAGCCAAATACGCGAGCACAAGGTGAGGTTACCCGACGAAATCATTAAAAGGGACGCCTTTTGCGTGCATTTCCAAGCTGTGATCAGCGCACTTGGTGTCTCGGGGACATAAATGTTCGCCGGTCACGTACATGAACCTGAAAAGGAACGCAAATGGGACGTCGTCTTACGATCGGCATTCCCAGGAATAGCAATGCGAATTGAGATGGCGACCAGATTGTCATTCAACGAAAGAAGTCTTGAGAAGTGCAGCTTCGCTCCCATTGTGATCAATCGCGAGGAAATTCTCTGGTACTACGAATCCGTGCGAGAAATATTATTCTGGCGTCGCATAGAAACGCGATTGCTGAATATTTTGACTCAATCGATTAATGACATGAAAATTTCCGGAAGAAATTAGAAGTGAAGGCAGAGGTCAAGTTGTGGGTTTGGCGGTTGAATAAAACGTCGCGCCAAGAAAGAATCCTCTGCCCTCACTAAAAAAAGGTTACGCCTCCACCACTGCGTTATCAAGCACATCTTCAGCTATTTGAGAGTCAGCGCTGTTTTCGTGGACTTGCAGGTGCGCCTTGTTGAGCACCTTAATCATGTGGTGTAACTCTTGCGTGCTGCTTGGAACCTCAACCGAGCCATCTGCAAACTCTTGAAGTAACCCCAGGACTTTCTTCCCATACACATCTTGTAGGACGCGCAAACCTTTAAAAGTCGGGTGCCCATTAAATAGAACAACACGATTGCGGTCGCCGCATTTCTCCACAAACATATCTCGTTTTGCGCGCGCAATTGGGCTTAATTCCTCGTAGCCAACCGAATATCCAAAGTCTTTGGGCGCATTCATCAACCATCTAAGCGCGAACCAAGACCGTGACTTAGCACCGAGAACGACTATCAAGTTAGCTGGCGATAACTCCAAAGTGCGGTCCATCCACTTATTTAGGCAGTGGGTCGAAGCCTGTAAGGCTCCTGCGCCCTTTGTGCTTTTGCAATGCACAATGTCGGTAACCGCATAATCCAGTTGTGGGTCGGCGTGATCGCCGAGTAATTCAACGGCACGCTCGTGAATTCCGAGAGCTGATTTTTGTTGGCGATGCGAGCCACCAACTCCACCGCGATAGCGACCATCAAGTGATCTGGTTAGAAAGTCAGGCTTGGTCGGATGACGAAATGTGCAAATAATCGGCTGGCGGCTCTGGTCAAATTTATGCGTGAAGTACTCCCCTGCGCGTTCTAAAGACCAAGATTGAGTCGGAAAATCTTCGCGCTTTTTTGAAGGGTCCTCATTTATTGCCGCGCTGGGGGAAATAAAGAGAACACGGCCAGTGGCTAAGCCTCCACTCCAAGCATCGGCAAGTTGACGTCCCCCTGGCTCTGCCGGATTTTGAGAACTTGCTACCAGGTGACAAGGGTGGCGAAATTTCTTAAGAGCCAAAGGAATTTCATCGCAGTGAGAAATCTCTATCGCAAGTTTGAGGTCATCGGCGACCAATGAAATCGGAATCATCTCGCGCTCGCCCATATCAAAGTGCGAAGTGCGATCTTGCGGCGTGGAGAAGTTGCTGCTCACAGTGCCAGCGCGGGCACCTGAATACTCCAGTGCGGGCCTCTGCGATGCGGATTGGTAGGCGAACTGCGGATTTGTCATACCGATGGTAGCCATCGACACCGCGAATAGCCCCTCTCGAACTATCTCAGGATTGGCATCGCGGCCGGCGTAATATTCCTTGAGTTCGGGATATTTCTCGTTAATCGTGGCGACGCGCCACTCGCTCTTGGCTTCGTCGGCCTCAGTGGGTTCGCCGAAAGAAATGGAATGTCCGAAATCTAGGCAAATCCGCTCACCTTTGGCGGCGATTTCAAAAGACTCAACTTCAAAAGAGGGGCTAAAAATATAGTCGTCAAATTTCATTTGAGCCAACTTCAAGTAATTCTCCACATTGAGAAAGGCTCTATCAATTTTCACTTTGGAGAAAACTAATTCCACGCGCTGGGTCGAATCAAATATGTTTTTATCTGTGGCAAAAATATATTCAAAACTGTTATCGTCGGCCAGCACAGAAAAAATATGGCGCCTGTTTTCGTAATTTTCTACGCGCTCATATGCCCTGACCGCTCGAATCATTTCGCGAGAGCCCCAATCAAAGATCAGACGCGGATGAGGGTGCATCCTTGGGAAAACCAGTACCTACGACTGCTACAGAATATGCGACTTTGCGTCCTCTAGCCAGAATTGAAGCGAGTTTTTCTAGAGCAATCCGAATTCGGAAGCCTTTTCACGTAAGAAATCACGCGCATCTGGGTGGGCGGCGTTCTCGATAATGTTGCGCGCCTGCTCATTTTGCGAGTGGCCAAAGCAATTGGCTATGCCGTACTCAGTTGCCACATGGCTGTGTTGGAAGCTGGTGACGTTGGAGGTAAGGCGCGGCACGATGGTTGATACGTTGGCCCTGGGGTGCCAGGAAGGCAGGGCCATAAATGATTGCCCGCCGCGCGAATGCAGAGAGCCCACAATAAAGTCGGTGGAGCCGCCAAAGCCGGAGTAGATCTGCCCACGCACATGGCTGGCGTTGGCTTGGTCGAAGAGATCGATCTCCAAAGCGGCGTTGATACTTGTCATCTTGGCTTGGCGGGCGATTTGGCTGGGGTCGTTGGTGCGCTCGGTGCGCATCATCCGCACTTTGCGATTGAGATTCAACCAGTCGTAGAGCTCTTGAGAACCAAAGACGAAAGAAGCGGTGAGCAATATTTCGTCATCTAATATTCCGGCTTTGTGCAAATCAAGAACGCCATCGCTAAACATCTCCGTCCAAATACGCAGACCTTTACGGTTGCCAAGTCCGGCCAATACTGAATCTGGAACAGCTCCGATTCCAAGTTGGAGGGTGGAGTTATCTTCTATTAACGCCGCAATGCGACCGCCGATTTCGCGAGCGGTGTCGTTTAACTCGGTAGCAGGCTTTATAGCAAGTGGCTCATCCACCTCAACCAGGTAATCAATCTCATTTTCATAGATCTGCGCATCACCATAGGTATAAGGCATTTGCAGATTTGATTGCGCGATCACGATGCCATCGCGGGCCCTGGCCGCCTCAATTGCGGCGGGCAAAATGTTAACTTCGGTGCCAAGGCTCACAGTGTCAAAACGCGGCGCGGAGGCATGAAGCATGACAACATCGGGGCGGTAGTGGTCTCGATAAAGAACTGGCAACAGACTCAGGCGAGTGGGAATGTAGTTAAGGCGAGGATGGCGGCGCATTGCCGGGCCCACGAATGCGGTTTCGTACGTGATGCCTTCACGATCGGGAATACCGGGCTGGCCATTTAACATATGCAACTTGAATTCCGGAATGCACTCATCTGCCAGAGCAAGCAAAGTTTTAGGCGTGGCAAAATTTCCAGAGGCGACAATGCGTGGATTTGCAGGAAGGGAGGCGAGGATTGATTTGAGTTGATCAGTATTAATCACTCGCATGTAAGTAGGTTATCACGCAAGAATGTGCGCGAAGTATTCAAGGCGCAATTGCTGGAATAGAGTACGTCTCGTGAAACCAACACGGGCAATGATAATTTTGTTGGCGGTTGCCACTGTGATCGGAATCTCCTTTGGTACTTTTACCTATTTACACCAAGCAGTATCGGAGCAGGTGTATGCCTACGACTGCGGAAAGATTGACTACAAGCCGGCCTCATTAACACCATATTGCGCCGATGCTGGAGTTGGTGTTAGCGCCATCAAATGGGAAACTTGGGGGGCCAGTGGCGCAACTGGAACCGGCAAGTTTGGAATAAACCTTTGTGAACCCACATGTGTGCAAGGCAAATGGGAAAGTGCAGATGTAACTATCAAGTTAAGTAAATCAGTGTTAGATAAAGGCAAACGGGTTTTGACCCGTATCGATTTTGAAACTGTCGATGGCAAGAACTTGCCGCTAAGCAATAAGCCAAATAATGGTTGGGATTTGGAAACTAAACCTCTTTAAATGGGTTAGCGCTGCGAGGTCAAAAGTAGAGTTGCCGCTAAAAAAAGAATCCCCGCGGCCGAAAATGCCGTTAGGGCGCGCCTTACTTTGGGCTTGGCCAGGGCTACCGAGGCGCGATCTACCACGCTAATTAGAAAGGCGTACCAAGTACTAGAGACCAGTGCTTGCACGCATCCCAGAATAAAGATGCCGGCACCAAGTGAAAAACTTTTAGGTACAAATTGCGGGATAAATGCCACCGCGAAGACGGCCGCTTTCACATTTGTCAAATTGGTAAGCAGACCAAGTCGGTAAGCCGACCAAGTGCCAATGCGAGCCGTCCCTTGGTTGTAATCGAATTTGCCGTATTCGTTCTTCATGGTCAGCAGAGTTTGAATACTTAGAAAAACTAAAAATGCCACCCCTGAATATTTCAAGACGTTGTAGGCAGTGGGCGAGTGAGCAAAAATCTCCGAGAGCCCAATTGCAGATGCGCCTGCCCAAATAACAAGTCCGGAACTATTGCCTGCCACGGATATAAATGCTGCCCGCGATCCACCCACAATTGATTGACGCAGAATCATTGCGACCCCCTGGCCCGGAACCATGGCCAAAAGCAGAGCAGTTAGCGCAAAGGCGGGGATGATCTTGAGAAGATCGATCAT
>JANXME010000120.1 GCA_025354785.1 Actinomycetes bacterium
ACTCCTCTGCGCCAGCTCTGTAATTGCACTCTTCTTTCCAAGTGCAGCACTTTTAGCAACAGGAGTTGCCTTAATGGTGGCGCCGACCCAGGTCCGCCCATGATCACCTTCTCCAATGTTTCTCTAATTTATCCCCACTCCATAAATACGGTTTTGGAGGATTTATCTTTTACTTTGGAAGAGGGCGAATTTGTACTAGTTATGGGCGCCACTGGTTCTGGCAAATCCTCTTTGCTAAGGCTGATAAATGGACTAGTACCGCATCACACCGGTGGGATTCTGGCCGGTGATATCAGTGTGGATGGAATATCAACCAGGCAGGTAAAGCCTGGAGGCCTGTCTCATCTGATCGGAATAGTTGGACAAAATCCTCTCAACGGATTTGTCTGTGACAAGGTTGAAGAGGAAATTGCCTTCGGTATGGAAACACTAAATTTTCCTACCGATGTCATGCGCAAGAGAGTAGAAGAGGTTCTCGATCTTCTGAGTCTGACCAATCTGCGAGAGAGATCGATTGCAACCTTAAGCGGTGGAGAGCAACAACGAGTGGCAATTGCCAGCGCTTTGGTGATGCACCCGAAAGTATTAGTTTTGGACGAGCCGACTAGCGCTCTCGATCCGATTGCAGCCGAGGAAGTTCTCTCAATTTTACAAAGATTAGTCCACGATCTAAGCCTAACGATTGTAATTTCCGAGCATAGGTTGGAGAGGGTAATCCAATTCGTGGATCGCATAATCCATATTCAAGGTGGTGGCGTGGCAACTATCGGATTGGCACAAGATATTTTGCGCGATTCTCCAATAGCACCTCCAATCGTAAATCTATCTCGCGCCTTAAATCTGCCCGAAATTAGTTTGACCGTACGAGACATGCGTCGGGCCACCCAAGATATTCGCAGGCAGTATTCTGATTCAACTAGAAAATCCATTCTCCCTATGGTCGCCACCGAAATAATCGAATTGGAAAAATTGCGCGTTGCCTACGGCGGCCACCAGGCCCTTAAGGGAGTCTCACTCAAAATATACTCGCAAGAGATTGTTGCCATCATGGGAAGAAATGGGGCGGGGAAAAGCACTCTCCTTAGATCTATTGCTGGCGTTCAAAAAAGGTGTTGCAGGGCTAGCACACATCTACGGTCATGATCCCGCGACTTTGCTAGGCAAAAAACGAATCACGATGATTGGCTATATCCCCCAAGAGCCCAGCGATCTTCTCTATGCCCAAAGCGTGCAGATTGAATGCGATCATGCCGATCGTGACAATGAAATTCCCAAGGGGCAGACTTTTAAACTTTTGTGCGAACTTGTCCCAAATATCTCTGGAGATTCTCACCCCAGAGATCTTTCTGAGGGTCAACGGTTGGCTCTCGCGATTTGCGTAGTCCTCTCGGCAGGTCCAAATATTTTGATCTTGGACGAGCCAACTAGAGGGCTGGATTACAGCGCGAAGTCTTCCTTGATTACGATGCTGAAAGATTTAGCACAGCAAGGAAAATCTATCTTAATTGCTACCCACGATGTCGAACTCGTCGCTGAATTGGCCACGCGAATCATTTTTCTAGCCGAGGGTGAATTGGTGGCAGATGGGCCCACAGTAGATGTTTTACTCTCCTCTCCTGCCTTTGCGCCGCAAGTTGCGAAGGTCATGGCGCCTCTACCGTGGATAACTGTCCAAGACGTTCTAAATGCAGTAGATACGCCATGAATTCCACCGCTGACATTTATAGGTTTCGGTGGCGCTCCATCGCGGTCCTGACATTGGGCTCCCTTGTTAGCGTTGCTGGATTTCTGTGGCCATTCTTCGTCGATGCGCACTCCCCCGCTCGAGGGCTAAATAACCA
>JANXME010000146.1 GCA_025354785.1 Actinomycetes bacterium
CCAGGAGTTGGTCCAGATCGTTGGCTCTCGCCAGAATTGGAAGCGGCCGTCACTTTGGTACAAAGTGGAGAAGTGGAAGCGGCGGCACGAAAAATTATTACTCAATTGGTTTAGCGTGCGCTGACTCCCACAGCGGCCTCAAGAATCAATAACCCTGCCAGACGAATTGTGCGCTGATCTGGCGCATCCATTTCGACATCAATCTCAGTAATGTCCATGACTCGCACTCGCGAATCAGCCCCCGCCAATCTCGCAGCCTGTCGTAGTTCATCAGCGCTTATTCCACCGGGCGCTGAAGCCGGGCAACCGGGCGCGACCGAACGATCACATACATCGACATCGATATCTACATAAATTTCGCGCCCATTTTCACCGGCAATTTCTAGAGCCTCTGCCATGACATCGTTTATTGACCTGGCTCTAAGTTCTTCACGGAATATTACGTGTATGCCGGCATCCTTTGCGCGCTGGGCATACTCTGCGCTATTTGCGAAGTCTGCAATCCCGATTTGTACTACGTTCCCCCCGCTTAAGCCGTTTTGTATTAACCGCCAGACTGGTGAGCCGTTTGAGTTTCCATCCCGTAGATCATGGTGGGCATCCAAAGTGATAAGACCAATTTGGGAAAGATCTGGCCAGACGCCATTTGCCACGGAATAAGTAATTGAGTTATCCCCACCCATTGCAATTAGTAACTTCAAATTCTCGCGAACACTTGCCACGGCTTGGGCAACTCGCTGTTCTCCTTGCTCGAAATCGGGTTCGGTGACATCGCCTAAATCGACAAAGGAAAGAGCTGACAAATCTGTGCCTGTGCTACCCGAGTACGTTGAATATCTGGCCAGCGCCAATCGAATCGCCGCGGGCGTTTTATCCGCTGCAGTTTGAGAAATTGAAGTTCGGTAAGCGGGTATGCCAATGATTCCTATATCCGCTGGCAAAGCATTGTTATTAAAGAGCGTTCGTGCGCGTGGCCATTTTGGATCGTGGGGTAGATCCAGTGAAGTCATAACGCCGATGTTACGCGATATTTTCAATTTCTCTGGCGCTAGATACAGCCATTTCACGTCACCAGGAAGTAACATCAACCATGCTCAATATGCATTTCATAGATATCTGGCAGCAATTTGCAGTAATTATCGATGGCGCGATAGCCGCCTTTCTGGGTTCGATTATCGGTTGGGAGCGCGACCGCGCTGGTAAATCGGCTGGCCCTCGCACCATGGCTCTGGTTGGAACTGCGGCGGCGGTGATAGTTGGGATCGGTGAAGTCTTGGATGTAAACGCCAAATATGGGGATCCGACGCGAGCCCTCCACGCAATTATCACTGGCATTGGATTCTTAGGGGCTGGAATGATCTTTACCGACAAACGCGGAGGAGTGCAAGGGGTAACTACCGCTGCGACAATTTTTGCTACTGCAGCAGTTGGAGTGGCAGTTGGATTGGGATTTCAGGTGGTGGGAGTCGGATTAACTCTGATTATCTTGGTGGTACTTCGTTCCACGTACTTGTTGGAGGCCGCTTTGCGTCGCGAAGAAAGCGATCCTGAGCCCGAAGTAAGTAAGAAGCAAAAGCGCTAAAGAGTAGAAACTTGACGCTTGGCCTTTCGTAGCCACTCTGGATTTATTTCAACCCCCCACCCCGGAGCCGATGGAATATCTATTTTTCCATCTTCAATAGCAAAAGGATTTCCTAGGAATAGATCTTTTTGCCATGGATAGTAGTCGTCGCCCTCGATAGAGTACTCCAGATACTTACCTGGATTTGAAATTGCACCCAACAAATGCGCAGTACAGATCGTAACAAGAGAAAGATTCGCACTATGGGGAGTCATTGTCATTCCCGATTGCTTGGCCATCTCCACAACTTTTAGGGTGCGCCAAATTCCACCCATATACATTATGTCGGGCTGCAAAATATCCACCGCGTGTATATCTACCATGCGTTGCCAAGTCTTAAGATCCCAATCTTGCTCGCCGCCGGCTACATCAATCGAAAGTGAATCTGTCACTATCTTGGTTTCTTCCAACTCCCAGTACTTGCAAGGCTCTTCAAAATGGGAAATGCCCTCCTGCTCTAAGAGCCCTCCAACTTCGATAGCCCGCTTGGGGGAGAAGCCGCTATTTCCATCTACCAACTTTGAGACGCCATCTCCTAGGGCTTGTGCTACTACCGGTACTACCTCCTCAGTGCGTCCTGGCCATTCATCAATATCGTTGCCACATTCGGCACCGACCCGCCATTTGAAAGCGTTAAAACCAAATTCATCACGAAGTTTCACTAAACGTTCGGCCTCGGCATGCGGGGTAATGTCGCGCTTCATTGACGAGGCGTACGTTCTTAATTTCTTCGCTGAACCTCCTAGAAGTTCGACTACGGGCCTTTCTTCTGCTCGTCCGCGCAGATCCCAAAGAGCTGTATCCAGACCCGCGTTGGCGCGCGCTCGATAACTTCCCGGATATTTATGCTCGCGCGCCTCCACCAGAGTAATCAACGCTCCAATATCAGCGGCATCCTTGCCCAAAACCCAAGGTGCGATCTGGCGATGAAAAACCTGCGCCGTTATATCCGCGTTGTACGTAGAAGTTTGTCCCCATCCAATGAGCCCCTCAGAGGTTGTTACCTTAACAAAGCAGACAAATTCATTTGAGAATGTTTCTAACTTTGAGATGGAGCCGAAAATCATCCCGCAACTTTCACGAAAACCGGCACGTCAAATAGGGAAACGTTAACGCTGGCGCCGGCAACCAGCCCCACGCTTTCCAAACTAGGCATTTGCGCGGTAATTCGCGCTCCATCCGGCATTGTGACCATTAGCCGGCAAGAGGCTCCGAGAAAACTAGCCGAGAATATTTTCGCACTACCTGATTTGTGGGCCTCAACGTTTACGCTCTCCGGGCGAACCAAGGCTATTCCGGCACCAGAAGTAATTGATCCTGGTAACGTCTTCACTTTCGCGCCCAAAATCTCGATGCTGCCACCAGATACTTTGCCAGGGATCGGATTCGTCAGGCCAACGAATTCTGCAACAAAGGCGGTGTTTGGACGGTCGTAGAGTTCTGCGGGAGCTGCAATTTGCTCAAGCAGCCCGTTACGCATAACTCCAACTCGATCGGCGATGCTTAACGCTTCCTCTTGATCATGGGTCACAAAGAGGGTGGTAGTTCCAAGCTCTAACTGAATCCGGCGAATTTCTTCGCGCAATTGCGTGCGCACTTTGGCATCAAGCGCCGATAGTGGCTCGTCGAGAAGAAGTACTTTTGGAGAAATTGCGAGAGCGCGCGCAAGTGCAACGCGTTGCTGCTGTCCGCCGGATAGCTGATGTGGATAGTGATTGGCATGCGTGGCTAGCCCGACAATTTCCAGAAGTTCATCAGAGCGTTTTTTGCGCTTTTCTGCAGAGGTCCGATGCGACTTCAATTTCAATCCATACTCAACATTTTCACGAGCCGTCATATGTGGAAAGAGTGAATATGCTTGAAATACCATTCCCATTCCGCGCTTACTAGCGTTTTGAAAAGTGACATCTTTTCCGTCTACTATCATTTGTCCGCGATCTAACTCTTGTAGTCCAGCCAACGATCGCAGGGCTGTCGTCTTGCCACACCCAGAAGGGCCAAGTAGCGCAACCAATTCGCCTTCGGCGATATCAATGCTCAACCCATCGAGGGCCTTAACTTTGCCAAAATGCTTAGCAAGGTCAAGTAACTGTACGTATGCGCTCAACGTATGGTTCCTTTCGATCAGGTGAGGTCGGCGTCAAGAACTGCTTTTTGACGTTTGGTGGCAGGGATAGCAAATAGGAGAATTAGTACGAAAATTATGGAGGCCAAGGAGACTGCGACCGCCACGCTGGCGCTAGTTCGCCCAATTTGCGCTATGACCACTGGAAAAGTCTTGTAATTCAAGATATTCGAAATCGTAAATTCGCCCAGCACCAATGCGATGGCAATGAAGGAGCCGTTGATGATGCCAGTTCGTATCGTGGGCATGATAATTCCAGCAATAACTCGAAAGACCGAAGCCCCTAAAGTCTGCGCGGCTTCAGCCAAGG
>JANXME010000170.1 GCA_025354785.1 Actinomycetes bacterium
TCTTGGCGTGCTCTAGATGAAGGTATCGATCCAACTCTAGAGTCAACTTTTGATTCCACGATGAAGAATGAACGAAATGACGAGAGCCAACCGTGAGCGTTCTCGATGAGATTATTCTTGGAGTAAGACAAGATTTGAATAGTCGACGGATTTCGCTTTCGCTTCTGCAAGAAATGATCGATGAAGTTGGCGCTATACGTGATGCTCTAACTGCGTTGCGATCTCAGGGTTTGGCGGTGATCGCGGAAGTTAAGCGAGCATCCCCAAGCAAGGGCGTCTTGGCTGAGATCGTCGATCCGGCAGCGCTTGCAGTTAAGTACGAAGAGGCCGGAGCCAGCGTCGTAAGCGTACTGACGGAGACGCGGCGCTTTAACGGCTCCCTGGAAGACCTTGCGTTAGTTCGAAGAAATATTTCACTGCCAGTATTGCGCAAAGATTTTATGGTTGACGAATATCAATTTTACGAAGCACGCGCTTATGGCGCTGATATGGTTTTGTTAATTGTCGCAGCTCTTTCGGACTCGCAACTTCGAGATTTCTACTCCCTTTCGCAATCTTTACAAATGCGAGCTTTAGTGGAGGTTCATTCCTTAGCCGAATTGGAGCGAGCGCTAAAGTTTTCCCCCGAAATTATCGGAGTAAATTCGCGTAACCTCAAAGATCTATCTATAGACCAGTCGATTTTTGCCCAACTTCTTCCGCTTATTCCCACAAACATTCTTAGGGTGGCGGAATCTGGAATTTCGACCCGTAAAGAGGTGCTATTTGCCCAGGAATATGGGGCAGACGCTCTTCTCGTGGGCGAAGCCCTGGTCCGCGGCGAGAACCCGGCGGCGACAATGCGCGCCCTATTGGGTCGCGGGTAGAGTTTGGCCTCTTATGGATACCAATAATGAAATTGCGCCAATTGGTCGCTTTGGTGCCTTTGGCGGTCGCTTTGTTCCAGAAGCCTTAATTGGCGCTTTGGATGAGTTGGAGGCTGCACATAACGCGTCAAAATCGGATCCAGATTTTCAATTAGAGCTTAGAAATCTACACTTAACTTACACGGGCCGGCCCAGCATTCTCACCGAAGCGCATCGTTTTGCCCAGCATGCAGGTGGCGCACGCATTGTGCTAAAGCGCGAAGATCTAAACCACACGGGAAGCCACAAGATAAATAATGTATTGGGGCAGGCTCTTCTCACTAAGCGTATGGGGAAGAAGCGCATTATCGCCGAAACCGGTGCCGGCCAACATGGAGTAGCTGCTGCAACTGCTGCCGCTTTATTTGGCTTGGAGTGTGTTGTCTATATGGGAGCAGAGGATACGCGTCGCCAATCTCTAAACGTGGCAAGGATGAAGCTGCTCGGAGCTGAAGTGATTCCAGTGACGGCCGGTTCGCAAACGTTGAAGGACGCCATTAACGAAGCGATGCGAGACTGGGTTACCAATGTAGAAACAACGCACTATTTAATGGGAACTGTTGCCGGACCGCATCCTTTTCCAATTATGGTTCGAGATTTTCAAAAAATTATTGGGGAAGAGGCACGTGCCCAAGTATTGGAATTGGTAGGTCGTTTGCCAGATGCAGTTCTGGCTTGCATTGGTGGAGGATCCAATGCAATTGGAATTTTTCACGCTTTTGTTCCAGATTCCCAGGTGAAATTGATTGGTTTGGAAGCTGGGGGAGACGGGGTAGAGACTGGTCGTCACGCGGCAACACTTACTGGAGGATCCATAGGAGTTCTACATGGAACCCGTTCGTACGTACTGCAGGATGAAAACGGTCAAACTGTAGAGTCGCATTCAATTTCGGCCGGACTTGATTATCCAGGCGTTGGGCCAGAGCATGCATACCTGCTCGAGACCGGAAGAGCGCAATACAGAGCCATTACAGATGAGCAAGCGATGCAAGCCTTCGCGTTCTTATGTAAAACCGAAGGAATTATTCCCGCCATTGAAAGCGCACATGCGCTAGCCGGAGCGATGCAAATTGGAAAAGAGTTAGGTCCCGAGGCAGTGCTTTTAATTAATCTCTCCGGGCGCGGAGATAAAGATGTGCAAACTGCGGCTGATTACTTCAGAATCGAGTTGTAGTGGCAACTTCACTCGATGCTGTATTTAAGAAAACTCGTCAAGAAAATCGGGCTGCGCTCATCGCCTATCTGCCTGCCGGGTTTCCATCGAAGACTGGATCGCGAAAAGCTTTGAAAGTTCTGGCAGATGCTGGGGTAGATGCCGTTGAAATCGGATTTCCTTACAGCGATCCCGTGATGGATGGCCCAACGATTCAACAGGCTGCCGACATCGCGCTTAAAGCCGGCACGGGGGCGAAGGAAGTTTTTTCCACAGTGCAGTACGTTCATGAGTTGGGCGTCGCTTGCGTAGTCATGACCTATTGGAATCCGATTGAAAGATTTGGAGTGGAAAATTTCGCCGCTGAACTTTGTGCAAATGGCGGTTCGGGAGTAAT
>JANXME010000199.1 GCA_025354785.1 Actinomycetes bacterium
ATGGTTACTCGGATGCGCGAAGCAAGAGACCGAGGAGCCAGCAACGAAGAGGCGATAGTTGAAGGCCTTTCTCAAACTGGGGGAGTAATTACAGCTGCAGCAGTTATATTAGTTGGTGCCCTAAGTGGATTTGTATTCGGACATTTTGCTGGGTTACAACAACTCGGAGTTGGTTTAGCGATTGGAATTTTGGTTGATGCCACAATTATTCGCGGACTTTTGTTGCCAAGTGCAATGGTTCTTTTAGGTCGCTGGAATTGGTGGATGCCTACCAGAATCGCAAATTTGTTAAATATTAAAGCCTCGCCTCTCGGAGGACGAGAGGCGAGGCTTTAGTGACTACTTGATTTGCGTGCTATCTACTTGACGATAGTGATCGCAAAGTGAACTGCGGGCGGTTGATATCCCAAAGCCAAACCAGGGATGTCATTTTGGTAGGCGAGCACCGGTAGCGCCCCGTATGGAGTATTCGCATATGAAGGTTGAAATACATACAAGACTGGATGAAGGTCGATGATGTGGGTTCCTGGCGCGCCAGTAGCGGTGAGGTGCACGACCATGTAACCATTGGAATTGAAGCCACAGCCATATCCAATGAAACTATTGTCGTAAGTAACCGCCATCGTGTTATCGAGCTGAGTCCAACCAACACCCTTCATGGCAATCGTAAATTCGTCTCCAACATGGAATTTTCTTGTTGGAACGCCGGAGCCATCTCTTGCCTCAGGCAAATTCGACGTATCCGCTAAAGCGATTCCGTTGCTGAGAACTTTTCCATTCTTATCTTTGTAAACGAAGATACTCTCTTTTACATAGAAAGGAATTTGAGCCTCGATCACTTCACCTTGTTTGATTTGAATGACGTGCCATCCACCTAGATTGTCAGGGATGGTGACATCTTGGCTGATTGCACCTGCCGTCGGCGTAGCCGTTCCCATGGGAACTCCGTTGTAAACCCAGCAGGTCCCTGTGCAGTTAACGCGATTACCAACCACGGTGGACCAAACAATTTGATGGACGCCAGTGGTCGTTAATCCAGTGACGTTCAGTTTTACTTTGGTCCCGACTGGACCACTTGTTTCCGAAAGGGTTGCAACAGCCTTTGTGGCTGGATCCAAACCAACTTCAGAAAGAGTGGTGCGTTGAGAAACAGTCGGTTCTACTTTTTGTGGAAACTCAATATATGACTCGGGGGCGCCTGCATCTTTCGTAATCTTGAAAGCTACTTTGGTGCCCTTGGCAAAAGGAACTGGTGATTGCTTTATGTTCATGTACTGAACGCCGATTGCGGCAGTTGATGCGATGTAGTGAGTACCTACATCACCAGACGCGCGGATCTTGAATACTGCTGTTCCTCGAGTCCACACTGCTGAAGCAAATCCAGCATAGGAGTTATCCCACAGAACAGACACGGCTCCTGTGTACAGGCTTGCACCGATGCCGGTATACGTCACCGTGATTGGCGTTCCTATTGGACCGCTCTTAGGTGAGATCGACATTGTTGGGTTAAGTTGGAATCCACCGTGTGCAATGGCAACTCCATCTTTCACTGCGTAAATATCATGAATCCCGCCAAATTCGCGAGGGATCGTCGTCTTGAACGTGAATCCACCAGTTGCATCAGTGGTAACAATTCCCATATTGACTGGGTATTTAATGTATTTAACACCCATGTAATTCACTGTGTTTGGCAAAACTTCTGCGATCCATGCACCATCAGCGGTCGACCATGTAAGAGGAAGAGTTGCATTTGCAACTAAGCCTTTACCAGTGATGGTGATCGGGGTGCCTTCTGGTCCTTGAC
>JANXME010000220.1 GCA_025354785.1 Actinomycetes bacterium
TCTTGCCACTTCCGGAGATTGACTCTGCGGGAGGGAGTGACCAAGGCAAAGGGGTCCGCATCATGAACTGGCAGTTGGACAACTTCAGAGAGAGCCTCAGCAAAGCCAGGAAGTTGGGACCCACCGCCACAGATCAATATCTCCATTATCTGCTCTTCCGGTCGCGTGTTATTGAAATAGGAGATCGTATTTCGCACGCTTACCAAAAGTTCAGTAACACAAACGCGTAAAATCTCTTGCACTCGCGGATCATCTACAGTTTCTAAATCCGACATGCACTTTGCACAAGTGCACTGTGAAGATATAGCAGCTTCGGCCTCTTTCGTCGCAGTGTCGATTCCCACACGCAATGTGCGCTTTAGACGATTTGCCTTTTCTTCAGTAACTCCAAGTCCTGTCTGGAGAGCTAAAGTGAGATCGTCACCTCCAGTTGGAATTATTCGCACAAAGTGCGGCACTGCATCAATTGCCACCACAATGCTTGATGAATTAGCCCCAACTTCAAGAAGCGCAACAGTGCCCAGAACGTGCGGGTGAAATACGAGTAGTCGATTAAGCACAAACGGGATAAGGTCGACATCGATGGGGCTTAATCCAGCACGTTCTACAATACGAATGTTCTCAAGAATCGGTGCTTTCTCGGTAGAAACTAGTAACCCATGTATAAGCCCATCATGCTCCCCTTGGCCCTCTGAAACAGGATAAAAATCCAGAAGTGAGCCTTCTATAGGGATCTGTAGCGCGCTCTGCACATGAAAATGCAGAGACTCCTTCATCTGTTGGCTCGATCCCTTTGGAACACTGAGATCTCTAACTAAAGTTCTTTGGTTTCCGGCCCCCAGTACGACTTTCTTGCTCCTAAATCCACCCTCCGACCATAATTTTTTAAGAGCGGGAATAACTATTTCGGGAAGCAGGATCTCGCCTTTACTCACCGCTCCCGCAGGAATTGGCATCTCGTGAAATCGAAGCACAGTGAACTTGCCTTTCTTGCCCTCTGCCAATTCGACAGCACGCAGCGCGGTGGTACCAATATCTAGTCCAACGGCGCTTGGCCCTCTACTCATATTTATTGGCTCCTAACATGGCAGCGTTAAAATCCATTTCCTAATCGAAAAAGTGAGAGATACTTTTCTGCGATTCCACCGCCCAGAAATATCCCAATCCAAGCGCCAACTAGCATCCATGGTCCGAAAGGAATTCCACTTTTAATATTGGCCCTTTTGGAAATTAGCAACCAAAGTGCAAATAACCCTCCTAAGGCAAAGGCGGTAAAGGCGCCGACTACAAGTACATTCCAGCCTAAGTAACCCAGAAAGAGACCCAGCGCCCCGGCGGTTTTCACATCTCCAAAACCCATACCACCTGGATAAGCCAGCGCCATCAAAAAGTAGAGTGTCCACATGAGAGTGGATCCCATTAGGGCTCGAAGAATCGGCTGCAGATCTCCTGTAGAGATACTCGCCCCAACCATTAGCAGTAATCCCACAATGTAACTCGGCAGGACAATTCGGTTTGGAAGTGTGTGAGTATCTAAATCGATGAGGGCCAGAACAATACTGATTGCCGCAAGGTAGAGCAGTGAGATTAATTCGAGTACAGAACTTATAGAAGTTGGAGAAAAATGCCACACAATTAAGGCAAAGATGGAAGCTGTCGTCATCTCCACCATCGGATAGCGCCAAGAGATTTCACTATTGCAATTGCGACATTTTCCGCCAAGTAAGATCCACGAAAGAATTGGAATATTGTCTCGCCCTCTGATCGCGACATGACAGGTGGGGCAGGCGCTAGCAGGTGCTATGACTGAGAGTTTGCGCGGAGTACGAAAGATAACGACATTTAGAAAACTGCCGATGAGAGCACCGACTATGAAGGCAATGAGCGGCATCTCTTCACACCGAGATATTTCGCATTGAAGTTCGATCGCCTAGAGTTCCCGTACCTAGCAAGGTTGCTGTAAGTCCAGTACTTAAATTCACTCCTGGTAATCCAACTGGAACGTAATTCAGCGTGAAGCTGGCAGTATTGGAAACAGAAGACGAATACATTTGTCCGCGCCAAACATCCCCGGCATTATTTATTGCGCAGGGAGAGTAAATGAGAGCGTTTACTTGCGATGAGACAGCCACGCCATTTCCAATAGTTGTGGTGCTGGACGCCTGACAAGTTGGCGCGGAATCGGCAACTGCGTCTGGAATAACCAGCCAAAGACGCTTAGTTGCGGCGTCCGTGGATTGTAAGTTCTGAGAGCCCATATTGAGTCCGTTGGCAACAATAACAGTATCGCTTTTTAGATTTATATTTCGTCCTTGCAAATTTGTAACAGCGCCACAAATGCGAGTATCTAAAATTATCGCAGTGGCAGAATTCTGAATTGCGGTGAGCGCGGTATTAAGAGCGCTGGAAGTGCAAGATGACATTGTGAGAACCGAGTAGTTGCTGCCCGAAGCCGTCTTCCAGTCGCTAGCGTTAAAGGAGAAATCGACCCACTTTGGGACCAATGGAATTGTAGGAGTGACTATGCCCGCTTGATTTGTGGTGATGGTGCCCTTCACAACTCCAGCGGCCGCCGTGACTGTACCCGCGGTGATTACAGAACCCCCGACCGAAGAGTTTTCCGAGAAGTCAGAGTGAACTTTGGTTGGGCCAGCAACGACATTGCCGCCGACCTTGCCGTGAATTTTTACAGAGCCTGAGGAATGCACATCGCCATCAACTTTGGAATCCTTTGAAACGGTAACCGAGGAATTTCCAGTGTGCTGTTCGTCATTATCTTCACCGTCGGAATTTACATCTCCGGTCACTTCACCGGATTGAATATTCACAATACTGGAGGCCCAGAGATCTCCGTTAATGGTGCATCCGGTCGTAACTGAAAGCGAACCAGATCCTAGAACGATGTCACCATTGATCGTGGTTCCCGTGGCACAGGTAACATTTCCTGACGCGTACTGAATCACCGGACGAGTAGTAGATCCTTGCGTGATCGTCATATTGCTAATTGTTGGACTAGCCTGCGCAAATGAATAAAGTGCAGCGCCGGACGGTGCAATAGTGAAAGATGGGGGAGTGGGAATATATGGATAGATCGCTTCCACTTTTCGAACATCTTCCGAAGAATTGCCGGCAACTCCCAAGGTATTTGCCCAACCGGTTGCAATAAGGCGAAGCCGCGCAGCGGTTGCCACTCCGGGACATCCGGAAACCCAAGAATTATCCGTTGTGCCTGGCGACGTGGGCAGGGTTGAATACTCGACACTGACAGTAAAGGCTGGTGCGGTCAGACTCGAATATTGTGGTTGACAGATGGAAGTGGCTAGCCGCGAAGCCACAACATCAATTCCTGCCTCAGCTGCTGCTTGTGCTTGTACTCCAGCTCTGGTGGAAGTCGTATAGCCAACAGCATGGACAGACATTGAGACACTTGATACGGCAATCGCACTTGACGCGCCCATAAGACCTAATACACCAATAAGTGCTGTCCCGCGCTCACTCTTTCGCATCGATTGGAGGCGCTTTTGAAGAAGATCAATTAGAAACATGGCGCGCTCACACTCGTCGACTGCGGTGTATAAGTTGTTGTATTTATTCGAACGTAGGGATGTCGCCCAGCTGCCACATCAAATCTAAGTTCAACGCGCGATCCACTAGGGGCGTTAAAGACTTTGCCAGTAACTGGATCGGCGGGGGTCACGCCCGTGCCGAGCCGCGTCCACACTCCATTTGGACCGCCATTGGGAAGGGTAATTACAGATGCCGGTGATGTGCGTTTGGTGTAAACAGAGCCACCGCTGGCCGGGGTGTAATACCAAGCTTGGCAAGATGGTGCCGTCGTGGCTGGGTTTTGCCCAATCGAGCGCACCATAAGTAATTGGGTTCCAGTTGCGCTGTTGCTGCTGACGCTAATAGCGGATGCGTTGCGCACACCAGATTGAATTGAGCGCACAATCTGTTGAGCTGTATTGGCAGCATCAGTAACTGTTTGGGCAGATTCTTGGGAACGCAGCCCGCTCAACAAGAGTCCACCGGTAATTGAAATGACAAGTACTGATATTCCACTTGCAATAAGAAGCTCGATTAAAGTTAATCCGCGCTCGTTTATTTTTGGGGAAGGTTTCATTTTTACACCGCCGATTTCACAAAGATCATCGTGACAGCGGATGCAACCGGAGTAGCTTTGCCTGGTCTAGTAACTAAGACCTGCGCACGTACAACACCAGGGTAAGTTGCTGGGCAGGTAGTTGCGCTCCATTGCGGAAGTAGCGAGATTCCGCGCGGATCGATAACAGGGGCAAGAGTGATGTTTAGATATGAAAGTACATCCTGACAACTAGGGGAAGTAGCTGCCGCGGAACGAACAGCGCGAGCGCCTTCAATCTGTTCATTGACAATCTGCGTTGCTGTGGCGATCGTGGTATTTGTACTTGTGTCCTTCCAAGAATTTGTAAGTACTGGAATAAATGAAATTGCGAGAATTCCAAGCAACGACATTGAAATAACTACTTCCATCAAACCAAGTCCGCTCTCGTTGGAGAGTTCCTTAGATGAAATATGTTGATCGCTGCTTAACATTTCTTACCTGCCTTTAAATTTCTTGCTTCGTTTTGGGGGGAGTTCAAAACTTTCTTGCCACCACCTTCAGGTAGAGAGTTTCGGGAGCCGCATAGGGGTGCGGCTCCCGAAAGCCTTTAGGTGTTTATCTCTGCCTTATGGGGTAGTACAGGTTGCGGGAAGCGTTACCGCCCCAGCCACCCTTACAACACCTGCGGTGTCGGTTAGAAAGAAGACGTTTCCAGTCACGCTCGCGGCCGCGATACAAAAGTTTGTCGCCGTGGCCTGGTAGGTAATCGCTCTAACGACATTGGCGCTCTTGGTGTAGCCCTCAGCCGCGGTAATCACGGTTGAAATGTCGGCCGCAGTTGCCGGTAGCGCTCCCGTGGTTGTCTGCGCCGAAATGATTGCCGTTTTGGCGTTGGTTAAATCAGATTGGACCGCGCTGTCCTTGGCATTGTTCTGTACATTCAAATAGACCGGGATTGCGATAGCGGCCAAAATCCCGATAATCACGATGACCACAAGAAGCTCGATCAGGGTGAAACCCTTTTCTTTCTCTTGCAGGGAGGTACGACGCTTAGCCAGCGCGCCGGCGATGAGAGAAGTCATGATGTTTCATCCTTTGCGATCGATTCCAAATTGGCTAAGCCTCATCCTTAAATGAAGCCCACCCATCCCAAAGGCGCTTTACCTAGGGGAAGTACCTCACTCGACACGACTTTCGAAGTGCTTTGCTCAGTTCGGTAACCTTACAATTGACAATTACGACTTGTAAAGGGCTTTTGTAAGAATATTTGGCGACGTGAGGTAAAGGAGGGGTAAACGAGAGGTGGCACTCCTAGCCTGCCCGACCTTTCGGGCAGCGCGGCTTACTTGATGAGTTTTGAGATGTTGAAGATCGGCAGGTAAAGGGCCACAACCATGCTCCCAATTACCACCCCGAGAAAAGCAACCATCAGCGGCTCAATCATGGCGGTGAGTTGCTCGGTTGCCGCCTCAACCTCCTGATCATAGAAATCGGCAATCTTGTCCAGCATTACCTCCAAGGAGCCTGCATCCTCACCGACGGCGATCATCTGGGTAACCATGGGAGGAAAGACAGGTTGGTCCAACAGGGGCCCCGAGAGTGCATTGCCCTGCCTAACTGATTCGGCCACCTTAAGGAGAGCCTCCTCAATGACCCAATTTCCGGAGGTCTCCCCCACGATTTGCAGCGCCTTTAAAATGGGAACGCCAGCACCGATCATGTCAGAAAAGTTTCGGCTGAACCGGGCCACCGCGATCTTGCGTAACAAAAGACCAAAGACTGGAAGTTTCAATTTCAGAGGATCAAGAAACTTTCGTACCCGTTGGGTGTTCTTATTTCGGGGCCACCAGATGGCAAACGAGATGGCCAAAATTATCATCACCGGTCCAACCCAGACCATCGCCTGTGACATATAAACCAAGATCATGGTTGGAAGCGGAAGGTTCCCACCAAGACTTGAAAACATTTTTTGAAAGACTGGAACTATGAAAACCAGCATAGAAATGACGGAGATAAAGGACATAATCAAAACTATTACCGGGTAGGTCAAGGCAGATTTTATTTTTCCGCGGAGCTTGACCTCCTTCTCAAAATTCATCGCAATTGAATCTAGTGCTCCTTCTAGAAAGCCGCCGGCTTCACCAGCACGTACCATGCTTATCATCAGTGGCGGAAAAACATTCGTGTGCTTGGCGAAGGCCTCGGAAGTTGAGATCCCGGTCTCTACTTCATCTCGGATTGTTCCTAAAACTTTTGCTAGGGCTTTGCCCTCAGTTTGCGCGGCCAAAATGCTTAGTGTTCGCAAGAGCGAAAGCCCGGCCCCAATCATCGTCGCCATTTGGCGACTCATAACTGCCAGCTCCTTTAACTTAACTCGCTTCTCAAATCCAGGAATTGAAAATTCGCGATTCAACCCCGAACTTTTAGATCCCTTGACCACCGAAACAGGAGATAGCCCCAAAACCTGCATGCGGGCAGTTACAGCTGTTTCACTTGGAGCGCTCATTGTTCCTTTTACAATCTTGCCGGCGCCATTTCTGCCGGTATAAAGGAATAGTTGCGTGGTAGCCATTAGCCAACACTCTTCGCTAGGCGCGTGAGCCCATCTAGGTCGTGCGCTTTTTCCCTTGCCGCTTCCACTGTAATAACTCCTGCTCGCACTAGTTCGGCTAAGTGCTGGTCCATGGTGTGCATCCCTAGCGCACGTCCTGATTGCATCATTGAAACAATTTGATATGTCTTTCCTTCACGTATCAAGTTAGCAATTGCTGGGGTGCTGACTAAGACTTCGGTGGCAACTGCTCTGCCATCCCCGTCACGACGTTTCACAAGCGTTTGGCAGATAACACCTTGCAAAGTTGATGCTAACTGAGTACGAATTTGACCCTGCTGATGCGCGGGAAATACATCAATAATTCGATCAATCGTCTGCGGCGCATCTTGGGTATGTAAAGTCGCAAAGACCAAATGTCCGGTCTCGGCCGCAGTGAGTGCAACGGAAATGGTCTCTAGGTCGCGCAATTCCCCGATCAGAATTACATCCGGGTCTTGTCGCAAGACATGTTTGAGCGCCGAGCCGAAACTGTGCGAGTCTGTTCCAACTTCGCGTTGATTAATAATGGATTTCTTATTTGCGTGGATGAACTCGATCGGATCTTCCACAGTCACAATATGGTCTGGGCGAGATTGATTTACCAAATCAATCAATGAGGCCAAGGTTGTAGATTTTCCAGAACCTGTTGGTCCTGTCACTAAAACTAAGCCGCGAGCAAGTTGGGCGAATCTACCAACCGTTTCAGGAATTCCTAGAGCACTCAAAGTCTTTAACTCTGTGGGAATATGTCGGAATGCGGCTCCCATGGATCCGCGTTGTTGATAATAATTAACTCTAAATCTTGCCCCTGTTCCTAGCGTGTATGCAAAATCTAACTCTAGATTCTCATGAAAGTTCGCGAGTTGAAAAGAATCCAGCAAAGTAATTAGGGCACTAGCAACCCTTTCACGATCCCAAGCTGGCATTTGAGTAATTGGCTGCAGGGCTCCATTGATACGAAGCATTGGAGGTGCACCAGCAGTTAAATGAAGATCAGAGGCGCTCTTCGACACCACCATCTCTAAAATGGAAATTAGTTCCGTGTCCGGTGCATGTGGAGTAAGCATTACGCCACGACTCGCAAAATTTCTTCTATTGAAGTCAGTCCGGCTTTGACTTTTTCCCATCCATCTTCACGCAGGGTAAGCATTCCTTGCTCGCGCGCCACTCGACCGATCTCGGCGCTAGAGGAGCGCGCCACCGTAAGCCGTTCAATCTCCTCGGTTACAACCATAACTTCATGTACAGCGATGCGTCCGCGATATCCAGTGTTGGAACAATTCGTGCAACCTACTGGTTGATAAATTGAGGCCGAACGTTCATCTTTGGCAAAGTTAAAACGCAGATTGGTTAGATAATCCGCGTCGTGTTCTACTGGTTTTTTGCAATGCCCACAGAGCCTCCGGGCTAAGCGTTGGGCGACAACACAATCAAGGGCCGACCCGACAAGGAAAGGTTCAATATCCATTTCAGTTAATCGAGTAATGGCGCTCGGCGCATCGTTGGTATGGAGAGTTGAAAGAACCAGGTGTCCAGTTAAAGCAGCCTCCACCGCAATCTGGGCTGTCTCGTGATCTCGAATTTCACCGATTAGGACCACATCCGGATCGCTACGCAATATAGATCGAAGGGCGCTAGCAAAGGTGAGTCCGGCTTTAGGATTGACCTGAACTTGATTAATTCCAGCCATGCGATACTCCACTGGATCCTCAACGGTGATTACATTTATTTCGGGGCGAGCTACCGCGCCCAGCGTGGTGTAGAGCGTTGTGGATTTTCCAGAGCCCGTGGGTCCAGTAATTAAGATCATGCCGTAGGGCTTGGAATAGGATTTTTCGTAGGCAGTGAAATTGTGTTCCAAAAGGGCAAGATCGCGAACATCTAAATTGGAGTTGGGGTTATCCAATATCCGCATGACGACCTTCTCTCCCCAAACTGTGGGAAGGGTCGCAACTCTCAGGTCAATTTTTCGCCCCCCGTGGATGACGCTGGCTCGTCCATCTTGTGGTTTACGGCGTTCGGCTATATCGATATCGCTCATTATTTTTAGCCGAGATATGACCCCACTCTGGGCGCTCTTTGGGGCGCGCTGCATCTCATGCAAGACGCCATCGATCCGATACCGGATTCGCAAGTCCTCCTCGGCTGGTTCAATATGGATATCCGAGGCTCTATCTTGAATTGCCTGGCTAATTAATAGGCTAACAAAACGGACAATTGGGGCATCATCCTCACCGGGTTCAGAGAAATCGAAATCTGCGCTCTCAAATGGAGTATTTTTTTCAATTAAGGCAGAGGTTAAATCACTCAATTCGTCATCTGCTCGTAGAAAACGATCAATTGCAGCTAGGAGATCTTCAGGTTCTACCCCAACTGCTTCAACTGGGGTTCGCGCCGCACTTCTTACATCATCGAGGGCTACGACATTTCCAGGGTCGGCCATCGCCAAAATTAGGCGGCCGTCATTAAAGCCAATGGGTAAGACTTGGTGACGGCGGCAAGTAGCTGGCGCAACGAGGGAAATGGCTGAGCGGTCAATCGGGTAATCGAGTAGATCTACAAATCCCAGCCCCGCGCTTTCAGCCAAAACTCTGGCAGGGCTCCTTCTTGGAGAGCCAATAACCACGAAAAGCCTCCTAGACAATAACCAGATTAACTGGAGTTCACGAAACTCTTACCTGGACCAACCCGCTGGCGCGCATTGATCGTTGAAGAGTGAACTTGGGGAAGTTCTTGTCAACGGTCGGAGCATAACCACGGAAATGGTGAAATTGGAAGAGGAAAAAGAAAACCTCTCTCCTTGCATAAGTTACCGACCAGTAGCATCCTTGCCTTCTATCGTTCTCCGCGCTCCGGGCGCCAACCGGATAAGAAGGGGTTTTCTCAATGGGCCACTACAAAGCCAATCTTCGAGATATCGAATTCTGCCTCTTTGATCTACTTGAAAGGCAGTCGATTCTCGGAACTTCCATATACAAGGAATTGGATCGCGAAACGGTAATGGGAATGCTCGAGGAGGTGAAGCGTCTTTCTGAGAATGACCTTGCAGCATCATTTGTGGAAGGCGACCGTTTAGGAGTGGAATTCAATCCTGCAACTGGAGATGCCAAGTTGCCGGAATCTTTTAAGAAGTCTTATCGCGCCTACATGGATGGCGAATGGTGGCGTATTGACGCTCCCACCGAACTTGGCGGAACGATGATTCCTGCTTCACTTCGATGGGCAATTGCGGAAATGATTTTGGGCTCCAATCCTTCGGTTCATATTTACGCATCAGGAACTTCCTTCGCCCAAGTTGCTTATTATCTCGGCACTGAGAGCCAAAAGAAGATTGCCAAGTTAATGGTAGATCGTGATTGGGGCGCCAGCATGATGCTGACCGAACCCGAAGCGGGAAGCGATGTCGGTGCAGGGCGAAGCAAGGCTGTAAAGCAAAGTGATGGCACTTGGCATATAACTGGTACGAAGCGATTTATTACATCGGGGGATAGCGATTTAAATGAAAATATTGTCCACTTCGTATTAGCCAGGCGCGAAGGCGGAGGTCCTGGAACGAAAGGTTTGAGTCTGTTTCTAATCCCTAAATTTATGTTTGATTTCGAAACCGGTGCGCTAGGCAAGAGAAATGGCGTTTATGTTACAAAGGTAGAGAAAAAAATGGGACTCAATGTCTCATCAACTTGCGAAGTAAATTTGGGAGAGAACGAGCCCGCTGTCGGCTATCTATTGGGCGAAGTACATGAAGGCATAGCGCAAATGTTCAAGGTAATCGAGTTTGCTCGAATGATGGTTGGTACAAAAGCTATTGCCACTCTTTCGGCCGGTTACCAACAAGCGCTCGCATACGCGAAAACTCGAGTGCAGGGCGGTGATATGAAGGCGATGAACGACAAAGCTAGTCCGCGGGTCACTATTATTCACCACCCCGACGTGCGGCGCTCTCTAATGGTGCAAAAGGCTTACTCCGAAGGGATGCGCGCCTTACTGCTTTACACCGCATCTATTCAAGATGAAGTCGCAATGGCACGAGTAGCCGGGGCTGCTGACCAAGAGAGATTGAGTGATTTAGAGGCTTTAAATGACCTACTGCTACCGGTAGTTAAAGGTTATGGGAGCGAAAAATCCTGGACGCTGCTTGGAACTGAGTCTCTGCAAATATTCGGCGGCTCTGGTTTTACGCAAGATTGGCCGCTGGAACAGTATGTTCGAGATGCCAAAATTGACACTCTTTACGAGGGAACCACTGCAATTCAAGGGCTAGATTTCTTCTTTCGTAAAATAATAAAGGATGGTGGAAGAGCCATAGGTTTACTCTCCAAAGAAATCGGGGCATTTACTCAATCAGGTGGCGAACTCACGCAGGAGAAAGCAAGTCTCAAGAAATCCCTGGATGATTTGGGCGCGATAATTGCAACTTTGATTGGCCATGCAGTCGAATCCCAAACTGAGGCGGAGGAAATTTATAAAGTAGGGCTAAACACATCACGCACCCTGATGGCAGTAGGCGACATCATTACATCTTGGTTGCTGCTACGCCAGGCGGAAATCGCAATCGTTAAGATTCCAACTGCCGGTAAGGATGAAGAGTTCTATCGAGGAAAAATTGCCGCAGCGAAATTCTTTGTTCTCAATTACCTGCCTCATATTGCCGCTGACAGGGTAATTGTCGAAGCAACCGACAATTCGATCATGGAAATTTCTGAGGGTAGCTTCTAAAGTACTATGTCAGGGTGTTGAAAAGTTGGCGTGCCGAGATCTTTTTGGTAAGTGGAGCGGCAGCCTTCGCTTTTAATGGAATCGTCTCCAAGATAATTTTGTCTGCTGGCCTCTCTGAGTGGCGACTTACGCAGGTACGTTGCACGGGTGCTTTCTTCTTTCTCTTAATTTATCTTCTCGCCCGCAAAACCCCATTTCTGCGCACCTCCCGGGCTGAACTTCCTTGGCTGGCCGCATACGGGATAGTTGGTTTTGCCGCAGTACAGTTTGGATATTTCATCGCTATAGCTCGGATGCATATAAGTATTGCCCTTATTATCGAATTCACTGCACCCATCTGGATTGTCCTCTACCTGCGCTTTATCAAGAAACGAGAAGTTCCGGCAATGATGTGGGTGGCGCTGCTCTTGGCATTCGCTGGTCTACTCCTTTTAGCCCAAGTATGGAAGGGCGCGACCTTAGATGCCGTTGGGTTAGCCGCGGCCTGTCTGGATGCATTTGCA
>JANXME010000233.1 GCA_025354785.1 Actinomycetes bacterium
AATCCAGTTATTGAGAATTTTCGGGTTAGCGTGGAGAAGTAGATGAGAGTTGGCGTTGTAACTTTTCCAGGTTCCTTAGATGATCGTGACGCCGCACGCGCGGTCGAGGCAGCGGAGGCGAAGTCAGTCTCGCTCTGGCACGCAGATCCCGACTTGCATGGCGTTGACGCCGTAATTTTGCCGGGTGGGTTTTCTTACGGAGACTACCTTCGCTGTGGAGCGATTTCGCGATTTGCCCCGGTTATGAAGTTAGTAATTGAACAGGCGAAATTAGGAATGCCAGTGCTCGGTATTTGCAACGGATTTCAAGTTCTCTGTGAATCCCATCTTTTACCGGGAGCTCTGACTCGGAATCAAGGTTTACATTTTCTTTGCACCGAACAAGCGTTGCGAATTGAAAATACCAATACGGCTTGGACCTCTTCATTTCAAAAGGGTCAAGAAATAGTAATTCCTTTGAAAAACGGCGAAGGTTCGTATCAATGCGATGATCAAACTTTGGCAACTTTAGAAGACGAGGGCCGGGTTGTGGCGCGGTATTTAGGGATAGATCCAAACGGATCAAAAAACCGCATTGCGGGAATTTCAAATGCGGCGGGAAATGTAGTGGGGTTGATGCCGCATCCAGAGCATGCGATAAACCCTTTGACTGGACCCAGCGCCGACGGGTTGCCATTTTTCACCTCTGTTCTTTCACAGATGGTAGGAAAGTAGATGTCGCTAGATACTGTGGAAGTGGCTAAAACGACTCCAGATCAGAGCCAGCCATATGCAGAATTGGGGCTAAAGGCCGAGGAATATAGGCGGATTCGCGAAATTCTAGGACGTCGTCCAACTTCAAGTGAGTTGGCCATGTATTCAGTTATGTGGAGCGAACACTGTTCTTATAAGTCTTCCAAAGTCCACCTACGCCAATTTGGCGAGAAGGCGCCACATAGCGAAGCGTTACTTGTCGGGATCGGAGAAAATGCTGGCGTTGTCGATGTTGGTCAGGGCTACGCGGTCACCTTCAAAATTGAATCGCATAACCATCCCTCATTTGTAGAGCCATATCAAGGCGCAGCCACTGGAGTTGGTGGAATCGTTAGAGATATCTTGACGATGGGCGCGCGGCCAATCGCGGTTATGGATCCATTGCGTTTTGGTCCAGCCGATGCTCTTGATACTCGACGAGTCCTTCCTGGAATAGTCGCGGGCATCGGCGGATATGGGAATTGTTTGGGCTTGCCAAATATCGGCGGTGAAATTGTCTTTGATGAAAGTTACGCTGGCAATCCTTTGGTCAACGCGCTTTGTGTGGGAGTAATGCGACATGAGCAGATAAAGCTGGCCAAGGCATCGGGTCCGGGCAATTTGGTGGTTCTCTTTGGAGCCAAAACTGGTGGCGATGGAATTGGTGGAGTATCTGTTTTAGCTAGTGAAACTTTTGATGCCACCGGACCTGCGAAGCGACCCAGCGTTCAAGTTGGCGATCCATTCATCGAAAAAGTCTTGATCGAATGCTCTCTGGAAATTTTTGCTGAAGATTTGGTGGTGGGCATTCAAGATTTAGGAGGGGCTGGACTTTCTTGCGCGACTAGCGAATTGGCATCAGCTGGAACAGGGGGAATGCGCGTTTCGCTAGATGGCGTTCCATTGCGTGACCCAAGTTTGTCTCCCGAAGAGATATTGATGAGCGAGTCCCAAGAGCGCATGTGCGCCATTGTGGAACCGCGCCACATTGACCAATTTATGCAGATCTGCGCCAAATGGGATGTGACGGCAACTGTTATTGGTGAAGTTACCGCTGGCGACATGTTAATTATTACTTGGCATGGTCAAGTCATAGTCGAAGTTCCACCGCGAACCGTCGCCCACGAAGGCCCTGTCTATAACCGTCCAATTGCCAAACCTGAATATGTGGATCGGCTAAGCAAAGTCGATCTGCAACTGGCACTTCCGAAATCGGATGAGGAGATTCGCGCGGCAATTTTGACTCTTATTTCTTGCCCGAATTTGGCTGACAAATCTTGGGTTACCAGCCAATACGATAGGTATATACAGGGAAATACGATTCAGTCCCAACCCGAAGATTCGGGAATGATTCGAATAGATGAATCAACAAATCTTGGTGTAGCAATTTCAACCGACGCTAACGCCAGATGGTGTTATTTAAATCCCTATGAAGGTGCGAAATTGGCTTTGGCAGAAGCGGCGCGAAATATTGCCACTGCCGGAGCCAAACCTTTGGCTGTAACAAATTGTCTCAATTTCGGTTCCCCCGAGGATCCTGGAGTCATGTGGCAATTTGCCGAGACGGTTCGCGGCCTGGCCGACGGATGTCTAGAGATGGGTCTACCGATAACTGGCGGCAATGTCTCTTTTTACAACCAAACTGCTGATGTGGCGATTTTGCCGACGCCGATAATTGGAGTGCTGGGAGTGATTCAAGATGTGCGCGCCCGAACCCCAATGGGTTGGGATCGGGCCAATTTGGAGATCTATTTACTCGGCGAAACAAGAAATGATTTGGCCGGAAGCGAATGGGCTAACTTAAATAAAGTTCCAGGCGGTCAAGTTCCGGTGGCGGATTTGCAAAGCGAAATGCGCCTAGTTGATCTGCTCTTGGATGGCCAACCCCTTTTTGAAGCTGCACATGATTTGAGTCAGGGCGGTTTAGCGTCTTCGTTGACCGAGATGGTTTTGCGGCACGGAGTAGGCGCCGAAATTGTCATAAGTGGCGATCGCGCAATTGCACTTTTGAGCGAAACGCCGGGACGCGTGGTTGTCGCGATAGAGCCGGCGAACGCTTCACTTTTGCAAGGGCTTGCGGCCACCCGCGGCATTGGCCTAGAAAAGATCGGAGTCACGGGAGGAGAAGCCATGACAATTAATGGTGTATCTCTTTCGATCCCAGAACTGCGTCAAGCTTTTACCGAAACTTTTCCCAAGTTGTTTGGCTGAGTGTGCTCGATCCAGAGATATTGCTGGCAGTTAAGCAGTCACTTGCCGTACTTGCAAAAGTTGCGCCAGGTCGTGCAATTGAAGTGAGAGTGCCGCCCTACGCTGCAATTCAATGCGGTGCCGGTCCTACCCACACCCGTGGCACGCCACCAAATACCATCGAAATGGCGGCCCCAATCTGGCTGGCTTTAGCAAGTGGTAACCAAACTTGGGAGCAAGCCCTGGCATCTGGGCAGATTCGGGCTTCTGGTTCGCGCGCCGACCTTTCCGCCTGGTTACCTTTAGAAAATAGAATAAGCCAGTGACGCGCCGCCCCGATGGTCTCCTAACTCACGAACTCTTTCCGGAGGATAAAGGACCGCAAGATGCATGTGGCATTTTTGGCGTCTGGGCGCCGGGAGAAGAAGTTGCGAAATTAACTTTCTACGGTCTATATGCACTCCAACATCGCGGGCAAGAGTCTGCAGGTATCGCGACCAGCGATGGAGAAAGAATCTTAATTTACAAAGATATGGGATTGGTTTCGCAAGTATTTACAGAGAGCGATCTAACTTCCCTAAAGGGAGAGTTGGCGATCGGCCATTGTCGTTACTCCACTACCGGATCTAGTACTTGGATAAATGCCCAACCAACTTTGCGTCCTACGAAATACGGTTCACTAGCTCTTGCCCACAATGGCAATCTTACAAACACTGGAGATTTAGCCGAGCTCTTGCAAAAACAAACTATTTTTACAAATGGCAAAGAACGTGGCGGAACGACAGATACCGAATTGATGACCGCTCTTATTGCAGGCCAAGATGAAAAAAATTTTGAAGCCAGCGCTATGGCTGTTCTTCCGTTGTTGGAAGGCGCATTCTCATTGGTCTTTATGGATGAACGAACTTTGTACGCGGCTCGTGATCGCCACGGAGTTCGCCCACTAGTGATTGGCAAATTGGAGCGCGGCTGGGTGGTCGCATCCGAGACTGCCGCCCTAGATATAGTGGGCGCATCTTTTGTTCGAGAAGTTGAACCAGGTGAATTTATCGCGATCGATGAGAACGGGATTCGATCTCAGCGATGGGTGTTACCAGATCCAAAGGGATGTCTCTTTGAATATGTCTATTTAGCCCGGCCCGATACGACAATCGCTGGTCGTGGAATTTATGCAACTCGCGTATCGATTGGTGAGAGGTTGGCGCTGGAGCATCCCGTAGAGGCGGATTTGGTTATCCCCGTTCCGGAATCCGGCACACCGGCGGCAATTGGATATGCCAAAGCATCTGGCATCGCATACGGAGCAGGATTTGTAAAGAATTCCTATGTGGGACGCACCTTTATTCAACCTAGCCAAACAATTCGCCAACTTGGAATTCGCCTTAAGCTCAATCCGCTAAGAGAAGTTATTGAAGGCAAGCGCATTATTGTGGTTGATGACTCCATTGTTCGCGGAAATACCCAGCGTGCAATTGTGCGAATGCTACGTGAAGCCGGGGCACGCGAAATCCATGTGCGTATCTCTAGCCCGCCCGTGGAGTGGCCATGTTTCTACGGAATTGATTTTGCATCTCGGGCTGAATTGATCGCTAGCGGCTTAGAGATTGAAGAAATTCGCAGATCAATCGGAGCGGATTCTTTAGGTTATGTTTCACTTGAGGGGTTAATTGAGGCGACGCAAATCGAAGAATCAAGGTTATGTCATGCTTGCTTTACTGGTAAGTACCCGATTTCGATTCCCGCCGAAATGTCTGAAGGAAAGATGCGTTTGGAGATTACGCCGGTAGCGAGTTCAAAGTAATGGCTACTTATCGCGAAGCTGGCGTTGATATAGCTGCGGGCGAGCGAGCAGTCGATTTAATGAAAGCATCTATCGCGAAGGCATCGCGGAAGGAAGTTGTTGGTGGAATTGGCGGCTTTGCGGGTCTCTTTGACGCCAGCGCGCTTATAAATTTTCAGCAGCCACTTCTAGCCACTTCCACAGATGGTGTTGGAACCAAAACTGAAATCGCTAGGCAGATGGGCATTTACGACACCATTGGCGAAGATTTAGTAGCCATGGTAGTAGACGATTTAGTGGTCTGTGGCGCCGAACCGCTCTTTATGACAGATTACATTGCGGTGGGCAAAGTTATTCCAGAGAGAATTGCAGAGATCGTAAAAGGAATTGCGCGCGGATGTGTCAAAGCCAATACCGCGCTCATTGGTGGCGAAACCGCCGAACATCCAGGGCTCCTCGGTGAGGATGAATTTGATATTGCTGGTGCCGCTACTGGAGTTGTAGATGCTCCCAATTTGCTAGGTGCACATAAAGTAGTGGAAGGTGATTTATTACTTGCTATGCCCGCAAGTGGATTTCACTCAAATGGCTACTCGTTGATTCGCCACATTGTTACGAATCAAAATTTGGATCTGGCTCGCATCTATCAAGACCTATCGGCGCCGCTAGGAGAATTGCTTCTAACGCCGACCGAGATATACACGCTGGATTGTTTGGTTCTCATAAAGACTCTAGGCGAAGATTTACGAACCTTTGCCCATGTCACCGGGGGTGGACTAGCTTCTAATACTGCGCGGGTAATTCCTGCCGGACTTTGCGCCCAATTCGACCGATCAACCTGGAGCCTTTCCACGGAGACTCTCTTTCTTGCGAAGAAGGGGGGCTTGGACCGAGCGGATTATGAACAAACATGGAACTGCGGGGTGGGAATGGTGGCCGTGATTAAGCCAGAATCGGCTGATTTGGCGCTCAAATCCCTCTCGGCGCGCGGGATGAAGGCCTGGATCGCAGGAGAGGTGATTTCGCAATCTGGTAAAGAACGAGCTTCCCTTATTCTGGATTATCTTCGGTAGAAGGGAGAGGTTACTTGGTTAACGCGAAGAAACGAAATGTGGATAGACGACAACAAACTCGAAGACGCAATCTCTTTTATATATCCCTCGCCATCCTTGTTTTGAAGCTAGTAATTATACTTTCAATAAAATTTGGTGGCTGGATGGGCTCAGATGCAGAAGGTTATGTCGCAGGAGCCGCGAGTATGTTGAAGCACGGTTTTTTTGCCAAAGATAGAGTTCTTTCATTTCTGCCAGCGGGCTACCCGATGGTTATCTGGGTGCTCGCCTTGCTTACTCGCACTGGTTCTTCAATTACAAATGCAAGTTCCTTAGCAGTTCTCTCCATTTTTCAAACCTTATTTTATTTTGTCGCTTGCACATATTTTATTGATAAACTTAGATCCACGCGATTGAATTCCTATGCAGTTCCAGCAGCGCTCCTTTTAGGTCTGAACCCGACACTTTCCTTGAGTTCGATGGTTGCTGGGTATGAAAGTATCGTCGCTTCTTGCATGTTGCTCTCCATCGCGTTGATAATAGATTTTCGACAGAATTCCAATGAGCGATCGCTTTGGAAGACGGCGGTATTAATTGGCTTGTTACAATCTCTCTCTGGAATCACCCAACCTCGAGAACTCTTAATTGGGTTTGCACTTCTATTAATTTGGGCGATCTACGAGAATTCTCGAAAGTCCACCGCATTCATACTGATCGTAGGATCATGCGCCATGTTGACTTTGCCACTAGCGCTTGTTGCTCGAAATATAGAGGCCACTGGTACGGCTGTTCTCTCGGCTCAATTGGGCGCAACAATGGGTGGTGGTGCTGGAGACAAAGCCTCGGGCGGATATGAGGGGCGTGGTTTTATTACCTGTCCACCAAAGCCAGATGGCGGCACCGTCTCAGATAATGAATTGGTGGTCTGCGTTTTGAAGTGGTACGCGCACAACCCCGGCCCGACACTTCACTTAATGGTAAACAAAGCAAGATTCTTCTGGTCTCCTTGGTCTGGACCTTTAGCCAATGGAACTGCGGCACGCAATCCGTGGCTAAAGATTGATCCAGTGCAGAACCTCGCATCCACTCCGGGCGGCCGCACTCTGGTCTTGGGTTGGTTCGGTAAAACGATCTCCTGGATATGGATGCTGGGAGGGCTCCTCCTTTTATATCTCGGGGTCCGACGCCTCTGGATACTAGGAGGCCTAGAACGTGAAGTATCAATATTGCTCTCAACCCCGGTTCTTTTAGGGATGCTGATTTCAATGGGGACAATCGGAGATCACCGTTATCGAATTCCAACGATGGGAATGAGCCTGTTTCTGCAGCTCGTAGGGTTCTATGCGCTCAAGGAGAGGTTCTTTGGGCAGGCTACCAAACCCGTTTTGAAACCCAAGGCTCGGGCACGATAGCCTTCCCCCTTAGCAAAACCCGAATTTAACCCAGCGAAAAAGCTGGATGCAAATAGGTAAGGAGGTTTCGCTATGGGGCGTGGCCGATCTAAAGCGAAGCAGACCAAGGTCGCTCGAGATTTGAAGTATTCCTCCCAAGAGATGGATCTAGACCGTTTGGCAAAAGAGTTGCATGGAGATACTGACCCGGCCAAAGTCCGTGATGAGGACGACCCGTTCGCCGAAGGCAACTACATCCCGCGAGCCTGAACAGACGCAACGGCGAAATGCATTCAACTCCGTATGTCGCCTCTTTAAGAGTTTATGAACCAATTAATGCCTTTTCTCCCGCCGACCAACTTCGCTGGTCGCAAATTGATATCGCGTACAACACGCTAATCGAAGAACAAAACCTAGCGCTGCGGCGAATAATAAATCCGGAATCGCCGGCTTTGCGCCCGGATGGCGTTCATATTAGGGAGCTAGACGGCGTTCGTTATGTCTGCCCTTGGTCTACAGCGACACGTTGTTGGGCGGGGTTGGAGAGATTTAAAACAAGTTTGCCAGCGCCTGTAATTCTATTCTTTATTCCTGAAGCGCTCGATGAAGTCCTAACGGCCGGAATTGATATCGCTGAAAATAAAGTTCCACATATATTGACTGAAACCTGGATAGTTCCACCGCGCTGGTTCTCTCTTTTTACCCCGGAAGAGCGAAGGTGGGGAAGTACTGATAAGGGTGCTTTCACAATATTGCAAACTTCAATTGCCAAAGCAAAAGTGCGATGCGAATCGACGCACAAAGCGGTGCGCAGTGCATTTGGGATCGGACCGGTAGAAGAAGAGATTGAAAACCTGGGCGAGTGGCTTAAGATGTTCCATCCTCAATCAATAGTGGAACTCGATTACGGCGGGTTAGCAGATTATTTGGAACACTCC
>JANXME010000240.1 GCA_025354785.1 Actinomycetes bacterium
GGCTTTCTTTGGGGGGAGGGATTCCTCCAGGATCAAGTGGATCTGCTGAGTGTAAAAGTATGTGCGGATCGCACACTCACCCCACGACAACGCGCGAATGTCGTTATTGCTGAAATTGCTGAGAGCGCTCCCCCTGCACCGCGAGCGCTGGAACGTCGATTCACTATGACTTCGGCATGCGGAATTTGTGGCTCTACCAATATTGACGATCTCCATAAGCGAGGAACAAAGCCTGTGGAGCCGACTCACCATTCAGGTGACCAACTAGCCAAGATGGTTGAATTGCTCGACGGTCGGCAGAGTATTTTTGAAAAAACTGGCGGCCTGCATGCCGCTCTTTTAGTGGATGCGGAAGGGGTGGCAAGCACTATTCGCGAAGATGTTGGGCGCCACAATGCAGTGGATAAAGTGGTAGGCGCTCAGTTAATGCTTCTTCAACTGCCCTTAAGTAAATGGACCTTAGTAATTTCTGGCCGCGTTGGATACGAAATTGTTCAGAAGGCAATAGTTGCGGGAGTTTCCGCCATAGTCGGTGTTTCCGCGCCGACCTCTTTGGCCATTGACTTGGCGGCGCAATTTAATCTCACTTTGCTGGCCTTTGCGCGCAATGGTAGCGCCAAGGTTTACACACCCCTTAGGCTAAATTAGTGAAGCTGCGAATATTTATCTTCGCTCTTTTCTTGCTTGCTCCATTAACACCCGCGCAGGCCGAGGAGTCAAAAGTAACTGTATTTGCCGCATCGAGCCTGGCGCAAAGCTTTACGGAAATTGGTAGGCAATTTCAAATAAAAAACCCAGGTATTGGCGTGCAATTCTCCTTTCTATCTTCGGCTACGTTAGCAACCCAAATATTGGCTGGCGCCCCTGCAGATATATTTGCATCTGCCTCCGAGACCGACATGCAAAGAATAAAGGCCAGGGCTCCAATCTCACAGAATTTCATTTCGAACCATCTAGTATTGGTCGCTCCCAAACAGGCCAAAGTTCCTATAAGAAAATTAGTGGACCTGAATAAATCCGGAGTGAAGTGGATTCAGTGTGCACATAGCGCTCCATGCGGTGTGGTTGCAGATAAGGCGCTAAGCGCATTTGGCAAAGTAACCTCTCGACCATCTTCTTACGAAGAGAACGTGGCTGGCGTGGTAGCGAAAATTGTTGCAGGAGAGGTGGATGCAGGTCTGGTTTACCATACAGATTATCTGGCTCACGCGGATATTTGGCGCGAAATTAGATTTGGCGATACAGCTTCTACCTTGACTGGCTACTCAATTGGAGCACTCACAGATACAAAAGCACCTTATGCAACCAAGAAGTTCTTGAATTTTATTCTCTCTGCCAGCGGTAGGGCAGTATTGGCCCGCGCCGGATTTTCGAGGGTAAATTGAAGCGAAAAGTCGATTGGATCAACAAAGGCTTTGCCAGCGTCGCTAGCTTGGTGATAGTTCTCCCCATTTTCGCCCTCATGTTAAAAGTCCCATGGAGCTCGCTTTTCTCTCGACTAACGGAGGAAAATTCTAAGAGTGCGATCCGTCTCTCCATTGAGACTTCTATAGCTGCCACTTTTCTATCGCTACTTTTAGGAGTTCCTTTAGCCTGGGTACTCGCTCGCGGAAATCCCAGAATCACAAATATTTTGCGCCCCTTAGTTTTAGCGCCAATCGTGTTGCCTCCAACTGTGGCCGGCATGTCGCTACTCGCGCTCATGGGTCGACATGGATTGATAGGTCAATATATTTATTCTTGGACGGGATGGTCGATGCCCTTCACATTTTGGGCGGTCATTTTCACTGGCGTATTTGTTGGTATGCCTTTCTTAGCCCTAGTTGTGGAGTCAACTTTCCGACATTTACCTAAAGACCAAGAGGATGCTGCTCAAATAGATCGCGCCAGCGCATTCACCCTTTTTTGGCAGATTGCGATACCACAATCTCGAAATGGAATCGCTACAGGGGCTGTATTGGCTTGGGCTAGAGCGCTGGGGGAATTTGGCGCAACAATGATGTTTGCAGGGGCTCTGCCGGGCGTTACTCAAACTTGGCCGATGCAAGTTTACTTCGACGTCGAGCAGGACATGAGTACCGCATTTGCCCTTAGCGCAGTGATGGCGATACTTGCCGTAGGGGTAGTTTTCAGCTTGCGCAATCAATTAAGACAGGCCTTTACCGGTTGATTACAATTCGTTTTTTTGCCGCGGCTCGCGAGGCTGTTGGAAAATCAGAGATGGAAGTGGATACCGGATCGCTGCGTGAAATTCTGGCTACCTTACAGAACGCTGACTCGCGCCTGGCAAGTGTATTTGGGCGATGCAGTTATTTAGTCAATGGTTTGGCAGTCCACGATTTTGAAGTTGCGATCGAATCGGGCAGCACTGTCGATGTTCTGCCACCATTTGCGGGTGGCTAGTTAGCCACCAATTGCTGACATTGGGCGGTCGGGCTGTACGAAAGTTAGATCGTTTATCCCGTGGCCGGCCAATTTTCCTTGCACAGTTTTTATTAGTCTGGCTGAAATCTCCGCGCCTATTTGGCTAGGTGACAAATCGGAATTTCTCAATACTTTGCGCAGGTCCATCTCTTCGGTAGAAAAAAGACAGGAACGAAGTTGGCCATCTGATGTGAGTCGTAAGCGATCGCATGCGCCACAGAAAGGTTTGCTCACGCTGGCGATGATTCCTACTTTGTTTGGACCACCATTTACGTAGAATTCTTCAGCCGGCGCCGAACCGCGCGCGGGAACCGGGGATAGCACATAGATCTTGGATAGCGCAGTAAAAATTTTCTCTGAACTCACCATCTTAGCTCGATCCCAAATCCCACCAGCATCTAGCGGCA
>JANXME010000263.1 GCA_025354785.1 Actinomycetes bacterium
ACTCCTATTGTATCGGTCCACTTTTTTGGTATCAGGAGCCCTGCGATATGGCCACCAATCACCGCAAAGAGTCCTAAGTGAAAGAGGGGCCCAGCAATGCTTAAGAGATTGTTTTCATATATTTGAGAGGAGCGCGTGGTCCAATTAAATTTGTCGTAGCGATATCTCCAGATCAGCCCGATCACGAAGGACCCGATGGCAATGTAAGGCATGACCGACCAGAGCAAAATATCTAAGGAATTCATGAACGTGCCCCTTGCGCCAGCAACTCTGATGTAGCCGAAAATGGTTGTAGTGCGATCGAGACCGCACCATTTAGTCCGACAAATTCCTGTGGCGGACCACTTAGGGCCAGGGCTTTGGCACGTTCGGCAATTTCGGCTGTCATGGGTGGCAAAGTTGCCACGATTGCGTCCAATACGAACGCGTAAAAGGAATTTGCAGCATGGAGCGCGTCTCGGATTAACTCGATAGGCGCGCGATGCTCACCAAGCAAGAGGCTGCCCTCAATTGGATCTACCAGAGCTGCAAATTCCAATACCACCGCCAGGTGATCTGGCAACTCTTCATCAGAGATCACGATATTTGCTGCTCGGTATTTCTCCTTAAAATAGATGAGCGCCATGCCTCGGTTTCGCGTGTCGCCATGCGTCCACGAGGTAAGAAAGAGAGAGCAACGTCGGCGCATGTCGAAAATTTCTACATAGTGGCGTTGAATCTCATCGAGAGAGAGTGGCTCAATGGAAGTGAGAAATTTGGTAAATGGGACTTTGAAGTTGGGCTCGAGATTGTCAATGTCACTCTCTAGATCATCTATTAGGGCCTTAAACGAGCCATCCGGATAAATCAACAAAGCGGAGGCGAGGAGGCGGGCGCTGGCGGTGGTCATTTAGTCTGCCTATCTTTGAGAATATGGAAATTTTCAATCGTGACTGGCACTGGATTTCCAGATGCGCGTCCAAAGGGTCCACCAAATTTTTCAACGCCGTCAACGCCGTCTAAGGAGCAGCCCATTTCCTCTAATTCCCTTGCTTGCTCGGAGTGCGCAGCCGGGATTACATATCGATCTTCATATTTAGCGATAGCCAATAATCGATACATTTCGTAAATTGTCTCCTGGTCCATCCCTACACTTTCGGGGATCCAGCCTTGCGGTTCGCGACCTAGATTAATGTCGCGCATGTATGAGCGCATGGCAGATAGTTTGCGCAGGGCTCCTGTTACCACCGAGGTATCACCGGCCGAGAAAAGTTCAGCTAAATACTCAACCGGGATTCGCAGTGCATCGATAGCTCCGAAGAGATTTCCAACCTCTTCTCCATCGTGCCCAGTTTCCGTAAGGACATCAACGATTGGGGAAAGCGGTGGTACATACCAAACCGATGGAAGAGTGCGATATTCAGGATGCAAGGGCAGAGCTACGCGATAGACCTTGGCCAATTTGTAGACCGGTGATTTCTGCGCTGCAATCAACCAATCTTCAGGTATTCCTTGCTCGCGTGCATTTTTGAGAACCTCTGGGTCATTTGGATCAAGGAGTAGATCCATCTGGGCCTCATACAAATCCGCTTCCTTCTCCACGGAAGCGGCGGCCTGTACTCGATCAGCGTCGTACAGGAATAGACCCAGATAACGCAGCCGTCCAACACAGGTTTCAGAACAGACGGTGGGCATACCGATCTCCAAGCGCGGATAACACATGGTGCATTTCTCGGCCTTGCCAGTCTTGTGGTTAAAGTAAACCTTTTTGTAGGGACAAGCCGAGACGCACATTCTCCAGCCACGGCATTGCTGTTGATCAACTAAAACAATTCCATCTTCGGCTCGCTTGTACATCGCTCCAGAAGGACAAGCTGCAACGCACGCTGGATTTATGCAGTGTTCGCATATGCGCGGCAAGTAAAACATAAAAGTCTCTTCGAATTGCAACTTAACTTTAGTGGTAACTTCCAACGCCAGTTTTTGCAGGATTGGGTCTTTTTCAATGTTACTTGGGCCACCGCCGAGATCGTCATCCCAGTTGGCCGACCATTCAATCTTCATTGGCTTGCCAGTAAGTAACGATATTGGTCGCGCTACCGGAGTCTGTTGTCCAAGGGGAGCAGTAATCAAATTGTCATACTCGTAAGTCCATGGCTCGTAGTAGTCACTGATATTTAGCATTCGGGGGTTGGAGAAAATTGAAAGTAAGCGTCGCGCTTTGCTACCGCCCTTAAGGCGTAACTTGCCTTTCGATGTACGAACCCACCCGCCTTTGGCTTTTTCTTGATCCTCATATCTGCGGGGATAACCTTGGCCGGGTCGCGTTTCCACATTATTAAACCACGCGTATTCCAAACCAGAACGGTTGGTCCAAGCCTGCTTGCAAGTAACCGAACA
>JANXME010000273.1 GCA_025354785.1 Actinomycetes bacterium
ATTGGGTTTGGGTCAGTGCCGCTACTTTGCGCTTCAGAAATTGATGTTCCAGGAGCTCTGCCTCGGGCAATACGAGTGATGCTGCACGTTTGGATGGATGACCCAGCTTTTGAAGTAACACATATCTACCTGCGAGGGGCCTCCGCGCTTCGCCGCGATTTGGCTCAGTAATGAGGGTCCGAATTGTCGGTTCTGGCCTCATCGGAACTTCTATGGGACTCGCTCTACGCGCTCAAGGGCGTGAAGTTGAAATGGTGGATTCAAATCTTGGAAATTCTCGGTTAGCCAATGACCTCGTTGCAAGTTCCTTAAGCGCACCGGCGAATTTGGTGGTTTTGGCCTTACCCACCTCCAACCTCAACAAGATCATAGCGAGGGAGAATAAATTAAATCCAAACTCTGTCTTTATGGATGTGGGCAGTGTAAAGGTTAAACCTCAAGTGGAAATAGATGCGATTTCTGGTCTCTCTCCGCGCTTTTGTGGTTCACATCCCATGGCGGGACGCGAAAGTGGTGGACCTGAGGCGGCGCGCGCCGATCTCTTCGATGGTCGTCCCTGGATTCTCACTCCGAGTCGATCAACGTCGGCGCAGACTTTGCAGGTGGTCCGGGGCTTAGTCGAGAGTTTTGGTGCCATTGCCATCGAGATGCAGGCTGAAGAACATGACCGAGCCGTGGCTCTGCTTTCACACCTGCCCCAGATTTCATCCTCACTTTTAGCCGGCCAGATAACCCGAGCCAATTTAGACTGGTTGCCCCTTTCTGGGCAGGGTCTGCGAGATTCCACCCGGATCGCACGGTCGGATCCAAAGCTTTGGCGTGAAATTTTGTCTTTGAATCGATCTCAGATTCGCCCTCTACTTGAAGCGATGCAGAGCGATTTAGCTGATTTGATCTCCAATTTCGACGATGATAGCGCGATCGAAGAATTTATTGCCAAGGGGAAGGGTGGCACCGATGCCATTCCAGGCAAACATGGGGGCAAGGCGCGCGAGTATTCCTATCTTCCAATTGTGATCGAGGATAAAGCCGGACAATTAGCGTCGCTATTTCAAGAATGCGCGCACGCCGGTGTCAATGTGGAAGATTTAAGTATCGAGCACTCACCTGGACAGTTCACAGGTCTGATTACTCTTTCACTGTCTAGATTAGATAGTGAAAAACTTTCCGAACATCTGATAGTTAATGGTTGGAAAGTTCAGGCGATTCGGTAGCTCTAAGTCAATCGCTACGCGATGTTGACTAGACTTGCCGCATGGCCATAGTCGTAGCAATTGATGGTCCAAGCGGAGCTGGAAAATCCAGCGCGGCACGAGCTCTGGCTACTCGCGCAAATTGGGATTATTTGGACACCGGGGCGCTTTATCGAGGTATGACATGGCTGGCTCTAAGAGGGGGGCTCTCCGACCCGGCGCAGATCTTGGCATTGCTAAAAAAGGATCCGCTCAAATTCATCCCCAATCCCGCCAATCCGCGGTTGACCTGTGGCGAGAGAGATATTACTGACGAGATTCGAGGACCCGAGATAACGGCCAAAGTTAGTTCCTTAAGCGCAGATGCCACGATTCGAGAGCATCTTTTGGATTTGCAATTAAAAATAATTGGGAAGTCAATCCACGGAATTGTTGTTGAAGGCCGTGATATCGGAACTGTGGTTGCGCCTGAAGCGGCTTTAAAAATATTTTTGACTGCAGATCTGGGGCAGCGCGCAGCGCGTCGTGAAAAAGAGTTATCGGGTGTGGAAGTTGCAGCGATCGCTAATGCCTTGGCCAAGAGAGATGAAATTGATTCAACGCGCGAAAGTTCTCCGCTGGCGTTGGCGCCAGATGCAATACTTGTTGACTCCACGCTTCTTTCCCTAGAGGAAGTGGGCGAACGTCTTTGGGAGATTGCAAAAGAGCGCAGATTGCTGGGTCTTCCAGTGGTTGCACTTCTGGGAAGGCCCAATGTCGGCAAATCTACGCTCATAAATCGCTTTCTGGGACGGCGCGAAGCAATTGTTGAAGACACACCTGGGGTCACTAGAGATCGAGTGACATATGAATGTCAGTGGAATGGACGCGATTTCATGTTGATGGATACGGGAGGATGGGAATTTAGGCCGGATGGAATTTCAGTAGGCGTCAGCGCTATTGCGGAGTTGGCGATGCAAGAGGCCGATGTTTTGGCCTTGGTGATTGATGCTCAGATCGGAGCCCTAGACGAGGACGATGTTCTTGTCGCCGAATTGCGCAAATTGAAGAAACCAATTGTCTTAATTGCCAACAAAGTGGATGGCGAACGCGAAGAGTCAGACGCGCATGCTCTCTGGAATTTAGGTCTGGGCGAACCTTACTTTGTCTCTGCTTTGCACGGTCGGGGAAGCGGAGATTTGATGGACCATATTGTTTCTGTACTTCCGGAGGTAGGTTCTGCCGCCAGTCAAGATGGATATCGAAAAGTGGCGCTAATTGGAAAACCAAATGTTGGCAAATCGAGTCTGCTAAATGTGCTGGCAGGAAGTCAACGCTCGCTCGTAGATGATGTTGCCGGCACAACACGCGATCCTGTTGACGAGTTGATTGAACTTGGCGGGTCGGTATGGCGATTTATAGATACGGCTGGAATAAGAAAACGTGCCAATCAATCCAGTGGGACAGACTATTACGCAACTTTACGTACTCAAGTGGCGCTGGAACGCGCCGAAGTGGCAGTTGTTGTATTAGACGGATCCACACCCATTACCGAGCAAGACTTGCGAATAATTACCATGGTGGAAGAGGCCGGCAAGGCGCTTATTATCGTGATGAATAAGTGGGATTTGGTCGATGAGGACCGCCAGATAACTTTGGATCGCGAAATTGATCGACATTTAGATCAAGTTGAATGGGCGCAGAGAGTCAATCTAGCTGCCAAGACAGGCTGGCATCGAGATCGATTGGCGCCTGCATTGCGTACCGCTTTAACAAGTTGGGAGAAAAGAATACCCACCAGTCGCCTCAATTCCTTTTTAGGAACTTTGATCGCAGCGACACCACCTCCGGTTCGCGGGGGAAAGCAGCCCAAAATTCTTTACGCCACACAAGCAGGTATCGCGCCACCGCGCTTTGTAATATTTACGACTGGCTTTCTGGAAAGTTCCTATCGTCGATTTATCGAAAGGCGCCTACGGGAAGAATTCGGATTTCCGGGAACCCCCCTTCAGGTATCGGTCCGAGTGAGAGAGCGCGAGTAGCCGCTTGTCAGCCCTTTTTTGGTGAGATTCTGATTCGAATCCTGATTGAAAGATTGACTGAAGTGGCGAGGCAGATTTAATTATATGATTTGTGAAAATAGACGAGAAATCGTCTCCGGGGCGTAGCGCAGCTTGGTAGCGCACCAGGCTGGGGGTCTGGGTGTCGCAGGTTCAAATCCTGTCGCCCCGACATGGAGAAAATCTTAACTATCCCAAATGCTCTGACCGCCCTGCGTGGAGTGGGAATTCCGCTCTTTCTCTTTTTGGTACTTAGCAAGCACGCCGATGGCGCGGCAATCATCGTTCTTATGGTTGCAGGAGCAACGGACTATTTTGATGGAAAATTGGCAAGAGCTTGGAACCAAACATCTCGTTTAGGTGAATTAATGGACCCGGCTATAGACCGACTTTATATCGCGGCCACTTTGATTGCTCTCTTTATCCGCAATGCGCTTCCTCTTTGGATGGTGCTGGCGATCGTGGGACGGGATCTGATTCTGGGCTTAATGACCATTGTGATGGCAAAGTTTCGGATTGCCCCATTCAAAGTTTCATATCTCGGCAAGGCCGCCACTTTCAACTTGCTCTATGCCTTTCCATTGCTTCTTTTGGCGCTATCGAAGTCGTGGCTGGGAAGTATTGCTTTTGTCATCGGCTGGAGTTTTGCAATCTGGGGGCTCGCCCTCTATCTACTTACCGGAGCTGTTTACTTCCGAGACGGATGGCGCAGCATCGCCTTGGCAAAGTAAGGTAGTCCTCGAAATGAGATTTCTGGGAACTTTGAAAAGGAGATTCATAATTGTCTGACACTCCGCTTGCTTTACGGTATACCAAGGAGCACGAATGGGTAGCCGCGGGTACTTCCTCTAATTTGATAAAGATGGGGATAACCGATTTCGCGCAGAGCGCCTTGGGTGACATTGTCTATGTTCAACTTCCCGCCGTCGGCAATCTTATTGAATCTGGAAAGGTCTGCGGAGAAGTGGAGTCGACTAAGAGCGTCTCTGAACTTTATGCCCCTGTTAGTGGGAAGGTGATGGCGGTAAATGTTGCGCTCATAGCAAACCCCGAACTCCTTAATTCAGATCCTTATGGTCAAGGTTGGATTGCAGAAATTGAAGTCACTGGAGGCGACGATAATCTGATTTCGGCGCAGGAGTACGCGACACTTACGGCTTGACCTGCGGGGCGTGAAACTCTAATGTCAGCCTCAAGTAGATGTTTAGTAGGGAGGTGGAGATGGCGGAGAAGAAGTTATCCCCGGATCACACCACTGCCATCCATTTGGGTTCACCTCACGAAAATCATTTCAAAATTACACCTCGCGGCGCTGGGGAGATATTCAATACTCTAACCAAAGAAGAGCAAGAGGTTCTTGGGCGCCTTTCAAAATCCGACGCCATGCTCATTGGCCATCGCGGGCCAGGTATGGGGTCACGCTTTCTGCTCTCTTCATTAACTTTGATCGGCAGAGATCCGGTGAGCGATATATTTCTTGACGATGTAACGATCTCCCGAAAGCATGCTCAGATTTCTCTAGAAGAGGAGCGCTATGTATTGGAAGATTTGGGAAGTTTAAATGGAACGTATGTAAATGGAAGTTCAGTTGTACGTGTAGTTCTAGATAGCAGTGATGAAATTCAAATCGGAAAATTTCACATGCTCTTCTTTGGAGGAAATCAATGAGCGTTCCGGCGCGCGCATATCTAAGTATCGGTGAAGTGCTAGGGAAACTACGAAGTGATTTCCCAGAGGTGACAATATCAAAAATCCGTTTCCTGGAGGCGGAAGGTCTCATCGATCCGCAGCGCACACCATCTGGATATAGGAAATTCACCAACACGGATTTGGAGCGGCTGCGTTATGTACTGCTAGCCCAACGCGATCAGTATCTTCCATTACGCGTTATCAAAGAGAATTTGGATGCTCTAGATCGCGGCTTACAGCCAGCTCCCGTTGCAGGAGGAGCTCCGGCACCTCGCCTGGCCACCGTGGATGGCGAGCTGGCACCGTCAAATTTCGCGCAACCAAGCGATCTTCGACTTTCCAGAGATGAACTCCTAAAAGCCAGTGGAGTTAGCGAAGAGCAATTGGTGGAACTCGAGTCCTATGGCCTGATCGTTCCGCGGGGACGGCATTACGATGGAGATAGCCTGGCGATTGCGCGAGCGGTTATGGAGATGTCAGGTTTTGGAATTGAGCCGCGCCATCTGCGCTCGTTCAAATCTGCCGCCGATCGGGAGATAGGTTTGATAGAGCAGGTGATCACCCCGTTGGTTCGTCAGAAAAGCGCAGAGGCTAAAGCCCGCGCCGAAGAGGTGCAAAGAGAAATTGCCTCTCTATCGGTTCGTTTGCATGCCGCGCTCGTTCGCGGCGGATTACATCGGCTGAGGTAAGGCTGTGATTCCAGTGGAGGTAGTTGGCGTCAGAGTCGAAATGCCGTCGAACCAACCAATCGTTCTGCTTAAAGAAATCGACGGGACACGATTTCTTCCAATATGGGTCGGGGCAGTTGAGGCAACAGCTA
>JANXME010000275.1 GCA_025354785.1 Actinomycetes bacterium
CGGAGTTTTAGGTTTTGTTGGCGCTGGTGGTGCCATGCTCTCTGTTCCAATTCTCATCTACATTTTTCATTTTACACCGCTTCATGCTTCGACTGCTGCGCTGGCCATCGTTTTTATAGCAGCGGCGGCAGGATCAATCCCAAAGTTCCGTGAGCGAAATGTTCTGCTTCGTGAAGCACTCACCATTTGGCTACTTGGCCTAGTTACCAATCTGGGTGGCTCAATACTCTCGCGCCATCTCTCTGACAATGCAATTAAAACTGGTTTTGCAATTGTTTTACTTACCGCCGCATCTTCTATGTTGATTCGTCTTCCAGAAGGAGATGAGAAGAAAATACCATTGGCGATACTCGTATTGGTTGCCCTCACAATTGGACTAATGACTGGCGTATTTGGGGTCGGAGGCGGGTTCCTTGCCATTCCTGTACTTATCCTCTTCTTTCATATTCCGCAAAATAAGGCAGTTGGCACTTCTCTGGTAATTATCTCTATCAACTCTCTGACTGCTTTTCTGGCTCATCAAAGTCTCTGGCATGAAATCAATTGGTCGATACCAGTTGCCATGGCGATCACTGCAGTAATTGTCGCTACTACCGCCTCGCATAAGAGTTCGCTGTTCCCGGCGGTAACCCTTCGCAAAGCCTTTGCAATACTTCTTTACCTAATCGCGTTATTTACCTTATTCCAAACTTATTTTCTCGCCTAAGACGATTACTGCTTTTTACTTGTTCGCATTGCGCGAGATTGATATCCAGCGAAAATAAACATTAACGCTGGCAGCCCCATGGCAATCGGCAGAGATGTTGCTTGTGCTATCCCGCCCACTAACGCTGGACCTACAAAATACGCGGCGAGTGCGATAACACCCACGCGAGCTATTGCCACCGAAGGTGCAATTCCTGGAATGCCGCTCGCAGCCAAAATGAAGGCAGGAAAGACTGGACCCATCCCCAGGCCTGCGATAAAGAAACCTAAATCCACAATTACAAGCGCTCCCATTTGCCAGTGTGAAGAAAGTGGCACCGCTATCGCTACCGAGAGTCCCAGCGCAGATCCTCCAATGTATCCACCTAAACGAACAGTTTTGGCAGGACCAAAATGGCCTAACGTCCAATCCCCAGCAAAACGACTAATGATCATTGCCAAAGCGAAAGATGCAAATGCAGAGGCATTTAGACCTTTAGCGATTCCCATGTGGTCTCTTAAAAGAATTGCACCCCAGTCCCCCGTTGACCCTTCGGCAATTAAGCCACCCATCAATCCAAGTCCCATTGCCCAAAGAGGAAGAACCGCTTTGCCAATAAGAGGAATCTTTGCCATCGTCTCTTCATTATCAATTGCATGGTTATCCAACTGCGGGCTAAGCAGAAAATAAACCGCGGGTACGAACAGGAGCAAAGATACTATTCCTACCGAAACTAAATTAAATCTTGGCGTTGTTTGGCGAGCAATCGCCCCGCCCAGCAATGCAGTCGCAAATGCCCCTAGGCTCCACAAGGCATGAAAACCAGATAGAGAGCGCCGCTCCAAAAGTTTTTCAACAGCCACAGCCTGGGTATTTGCAGAAATATCCAGACTTGCGTAACCGAGCCCCATAAAGAAAAGTGCAAAAAATAGTTGCGGCGCGGAGGTTGCCACGCCCATGCCTACCAATCCCAACGGCATAAAAATAGATGCAACCTTGCAAACGCTTCGCGCGCCGTAAGTATGAACCAACCGACCAGCAAGTTGGGCACCCAATAAGGATCCCGCGGTACTTCCCATTAGAAGTAGCCCAAATTGTCCATTGTTTAAACCAACAAGGTCTTTGATCTCTGGAATTCTTGGAACCCAAGCCATAGAGACGATTCCCATCAAAGCGAATGTGGCTCGCAACGAATTTCTGGCACGCCTTGCTTCTTTGAAATATATGGAGTCAGGCATGATGGCTTAAATCTAGTAGGTATAGCCCATACATTCTAAAATTCGGGAAACTCACAAACTGGCATCTGCCATTTTGAGTGTTGCAAAGGCAATTATCAAGGTTGAAACCTAATATCAGATCATGAGCGAAGACCATCCCTCCGTTTTGAGAGTGCAATCTGCCCTTTCTGATGCCGGGTTAAATGTCACAATCACACATTTATCGGAAACTGCCCGCAGCGCCCAAGATGCAGCCAACGCACTCGGTATTGAAGTCGGCCAAGTTGCATCCTCCATTGTCTTTAAGCTTCCAGATGGATCGCCACTATTGGTTATCACCAGTGGACGCCATCGCGTCAATACCGAACTTGTCGCGACCAACCTTGGAGTTACCAAATTGCATAGGGCGGATGCGGATTACGTTAAGAGCGTTTCAGGATTTTCGATTGGAGGCGTGTCTCCACTTGCATGGATACAACCTGCCACTGTTCTTATCGACATTTCATTAAATGACTACAGCATTTTGTGGGCGGCGGCCGGCCACCCTCATGCGGTGTATCCGACGACGTATGAAGAATTGGTTCGCGTGACTGGTGCCCGCCCAATGATTGTAGAAGAATAATTTTGATTAATTACAGGTGGGAGCAAGTAGGTGGTCAAAGTTGATTACAAGAAAGAATTTTCTCGGAAATTTCTACTGAACCAAAGTTGAGGCAAATATTTGCCACGCAAGTGCTGACTTTGCAACCAAGGAAAGTGTTATATAAGTCTTCTCTCCCCGCAGATAGTCACTCCATTTACCAAGTTTCTTATACTGCAGCCACTGAACGACCGCAAAAGAATTAAATAGTAGGAATAGCGAAATTACGATCCCATAAACGAATGCCGGCGCTTTGGCATTC
>JANXME010000279.1 GCA_025354785.1 Actinomycetes bacterium
CATCGATCGAGCTGCAGTTCACTTGCAGGAATTAATTCCCGAGGCTCGGATCAGAGTGGCTCATGGGCAGATGAGCGAGCAATTACTAGAAGATGTAATTTTAGGATTTTGGCATCGAGATTTCGATGTACTGGTCTGCACCACAATTGTGGAGGCCGGTCTAGATATTGCAAATGCCAATACTTTAATCGTGGAGCGCGCAGATCGTTTCGGGCTCTCTCAACTACACCAACTTAGAGGCCGGGTTGGTCGCGGTCGCGAGCGCGCCTACGCTTACTTTCTTTATCCCACAGACCAACCGATGAGTGAATTGGCTTTTGATCGCCTGAAGACAATTGCGGCTAATACAGATTTGGGTTCCGGAATGCGCGTAGCGCTAAAAGATTTGGAAATTCGAGGCGCGGGAAATTTGTTGGGCGGCGAACAGTCTGGACATATTGCAGATGTGGGATTTGATCTCTACATGCGCATGGTTGGAGAAGCGGTGCAGGATTACAAGAGTGGCTTGATGGAGGTGGAGGAGAAGCCATCTGATTGTAAAGTTGAACTCCCAATAAATGCTCATCTCTCTCCCGAGTATGTACCGGGGGAGCGCCTGCGTTTAGATTTATATCGCCGTCTGGCCGATGCCAGCTCGGCCGAGATCGTTCAAGAGATAAGGGCCGAGTTGCTGGATCGCTTCGGGGAACTTCCGCACGAGGCGCAGACCTTGTTGGCGGTGGCGCAATTGCGGGCGTTGGCAAAGGCGCGGAAGTTGACCGAAGTTGTGCTGCAAGGAAAATTTCTACGAATAGGGCCGTTAAAATTGCCTGAATCCTTGCAGTTTCGCCTGAGCCGTCTTTACCCCGGTTCCCTCTATAAATCAGCCAGCAATACCGTGCTGATCGCCACCCCAGCGGCTCAAAATTGGGACCCGTCATCAGGTAGCGCGCCGATGGTGGATACTTCTCTTCTGGCTTGGGCTACCGAGGCCATCCAAGAATTAGCCCTACTTCCGGTGCCTAAGAAAGAGAGCAGTTAAGTGAAACGGATTATCGCCTTAATTACAGTGGTCAGCGCTCTAGTTCTGACAGGGTGCTCTCAAGTTGGTTCAGCCGCCACAATTGGTTCAACCAAGATCAGCCAAGCTACCGTGCAAAAGAGCATTGATTCTGCTTTGGCCGCTCGCGGCAAAGTGGATACCTCAGGCATGCAACTAGAAACTGGCGCGGCCTTCAATCGTTCACAGTTGCGGTTTCACGTAATTACGGTTCTTCTTAACGCGGTCTCGGCCGATGTAAAGGTCAGCGTAACAAAAGCAGAGATTGATGCACGCCGTAATACCATCTTGACTAGTTTGGGCGGAGAAGCCAATCTTCCTAAGGCGCTGGTTGGCGCCTCCATCGCACCCGGAGATTTTGAACAATATATTCAATTAATTATCTTTTCCGAAAAGCTCACTTCCGCCGCAGTTGCTGGTGGAGTGGCGCAAGCTGATGCAGGGTCTGAAATTCAGAAATTAATTATTGCCAAGGCGGCTGCTCTCAAAGTGGTAATCAACCCACGCTATGGAAAATGGGATGCAGCGAATGGCGACATTGTGGCTGCCGATGCGGCAAGTCCTGCTGTGTCACCTTCTGCAACCAAGTAAGTTTAAAATGGCTGAAGCGGCTTCGAATAGATGACGCAATCCCAATTGCAACGTTTAGTTGCCGTGATGGATCAATTGCGCTCGCCTGGTGGTTGCGTCTGGGACGCCGAGCAAACTCATGAAACGCTCTTGCCATTCATGCTGGAGGAATCATATGAATATGTGGAGGCGGTAGAGACTAAAGATCGCGAAGCCATGCGCGAAGAGTTGGGCGATGTTTTATTGCAAGTTTATTTTCACGCACGGATGGCGCAGGAGCATCCCAGCGATCCATTTTCAATTGAAGACGTAGCGCAAGGCGTTGCGGACAAGTTAATTCGTCGACATCCTCACGTTTTTGGAGATGCAAAAGTTTCCTCGAGCGATGAAGTGTTGGAAAATTGGGAAGCGTTAAAGGCGGCAGAAAAGGGGCGTACCTCTGCAATTGATGGAGTTCCACTAGCGCAACCAGCACTTACTCTGGTTACAAAATTGCTTTACCGCGCAGAGAAGAACCGGTTGGTTTTGGATCTTCCGAATAAAATTGCAGAGCCCAGTGAAGCAACTCTAGAAAAAGTTGGCGAAGTATTGCTGGCGACTTTGGTTTGGGCGAGCAAAGCAGGAATTGACTCGGAGGCGGCGCTGCGCCACGTAGCGCGCACGCTGACCACCCAAATCACTGAATTAGAAAGCCCTGTAGGATAAGCCCGCAATCAGCGTTGATTTGAATTTTAAGATAGACCGAATAAGAAGGAGATGCGCTGTGGCCGCCATTGAAGCCCTAGGAGCTCGCGAAATTCTAGATTCGCGAGGAAATCCCACGATTGAAGTTGAAATTGCGCTGGAAGATGGTGTCCGAGCGCGCGCGGCAGTTCCCAGCGGAGCATCAACGGGAGCCTTTGAGGCCTCTGAACTTCGCGATGGCGGAAAGCGATATTCGGGCAAGGGAGTAGAGCAGGCCGTTAATTTTGTGCTAGATGAAATCGCCCCGGCTGTGATTGGCCTGGATGCCCAAGATCAACGCTTAGTTGACGGCGAAATGATTGCGCTTGACGGGACAGCTAATAAATCCCGACTTGGTGCAAATTCAATTTTGGGCGTATCGCTGGCAGTTGCTAAAGCGGCGGCCGATAGCACCGATCTTTCTCTCTTTAGATATTTGGGCGGCCCCAATGCGCACGTTTTACCAGTGCCAATGATGAATATTCTAAATGGCGGCGCCCATGCCGATACCAATGTTGATATCCAAGAATTTATGGTTGCCCCAATTGGCGCGTCAACATTTAAGGAATCTCTGCGATGGGGAGCCGAGATCTATCACGCTCTCAAGTCCGTATTAAAGAAGCGAGGACTGGCAACCAGCGTTGGCGATGAGGGAGGTTTTGCTCCAAATTTGGAGAGCAACCGCGCGGCTCTAGATTTAATATTGGAGGCAATTGCACTGGTTGGCCTCGCCCCCGGAAAAGAAGTGGCGCTAGCTATGGACGTGGCGGCGACGGAATTTCATGGCGAAGGTGGTTACTCCTTTGAGGGCAAAGTGCGAAGCGCCGAGCAGATGATTGCTTATTACGCCGAACTTGTGAGCGCTTACCCGTTAGTTTCTATTGAAGACCCACTAGATGAAGAAGATTGGGCTGGCTGGGCGCAGATGACAAGCGAGCTCGGCACAAAGGTGCAAATCGTGGGAGATGACTTATTTGTTACCAATCCAATTCGTTTAGCCAAGGGAATCGCGGCACATACCGCAAATGCACTTTTGGTTAAGGTAAATCAGATTGGAACTTTGACCGAGACTTTGGATGCGGTGGAGATGGCACATCGCGCCAATTATCACTCGATGTTGAGTCATCGCTCTGGTGAGACTGAAGACACGACGATTGCGGATTTGGCGGTGGCTACTAATTGTGGTCAGATAAAAACTGGCGCGCCCGCCCGCAGCGAGCGGGTCGCAAAATACAATCAACTTCTGCGCATTGAAGAAGAATTGGCGCAAGGTGCGCGCTATGCGGGAGCAGGCGCCTTCCCACGATTTAAAATCTAGAGATGGCAAAGGCTGGCTCGCGCTCCCGTACTAAAGCCCTCAGGGGTAGGCGGAATCGTGGGACTGGCCGCTCCATGACGCTGGCGGTTGTGCTCTTCATTTTGGCTTGGACGCTGGCTCCGCCGGCCCAACGCTATTTTGTGCAACGCGCGCAAATCAATGGCATGCGAGCCCAAGTTAACGAAAATAACCAAGCCCTAGCGGCGGCGAAGCGAGAATTGGAGATGTGGCGCGATCCCGATTACATCGCCTCTCAGGCGCGCGAACGGCTGCACTTTGTTCTACCCGGTGAGCGCGAATATATCGTGACCGATGGAGCCGAGCCAGAAATTCAAGCACCGACCACCGCCGTTGCCAAAGATATTCCAAGCGGTTTGCCTTGGTATAGCAGGCTGGTTGCCTCAATCACCGAAACCAATGCACCATGAATCATCCTGCAACTAACGACCTAAATACCATTGAAACCCAGTTGGGTCGCAAACCTCGTGATGTGCATGCCATCGCTTTTCGCTGCCCATGCGGAGAACCGGGAGTGGTTGAAACTTTTCCACGCTTGGCTGATGGCACTCCTTTCCCAACATTTTATTATGCAACATGTCCGCGGTTAACTGGAGCGATCTCAACGCTGGAGTCGAGCGGCCTTATGGGTCAAATGAACGAACGGTTGGGTCAAGATTTGGAGTTGGGGGCAGCATATGCCTTGGCCCACGAAAAATATTTGGCCGCGCGAGCTGCATTGGGAATTGTGGTGCCCGAGATTGAAAACATTTCTGCCGGTGGAATGCCAGAGCGCGTGAAATGTTTACATTCACTGATCGCCCATTCATTGGCAGTTGGTCCTGGAGTCAACCCATTGGGAGATGAAGCACTGGCAAAGTTGCCCAAATGGTGGCTGGATCAACCTTGTAGTAAGGACCAATAATGCAAGTTGGGGTAATTGATTGCGGGACTAATTCGATCCGCTTACTCATTGCCGATATATCTGCGGGCAAGTTTCACGAGCTCCATCGCGATATGAAAATTGTTAGGTTAGGACAAGGGGTTGATCAGACCAGCAAATTTCATCCTGAGGCAATTAAGCGGACTTTAGCGGCAGTAGATGTTTACGCCAAGGAGTTCCACGCACGCGGAGTAGAGAAGATTCGCTTCTGCGCCACCAGCGCGACTCGCGATGCCACCAACCGAGATCTTTTTTTGGAAGGAGTGCACGACAGGTTAGGAATATATCCAGAGGTGATTTCTGGTGAGGAAGAAGCAGCGCTCTCTTTTGCCGGTGCTACTCGAGAAATTCCGAATTCACAGGGCCCTTTCTTGGTGGTCGATATTGGCGGCGGGTCGACCGAATTCGTCTTTGGAATTGAGAGTGTGGAGAAAGTCAAAAGTGTAAATATCGGATGCGTCCGAATGTCAGAGCGCCATTTCAAAAGTGATCCGCCAAGCGCCTCAGAGATCTCGGCTGCGACCGATGACATTCGTGCAGCGATTGCCGATGCGGCCGCGGTAGTGCCGATTACTTCGGCGAAGACGCTTATTGCGGTGGCCGGTACCGCGACGACCGTAGCGGCGGCTGTTCTAGACCTTAAAGAGTACGACCCAAATGCAATTCATCTCTCTCGCATTTCGGCGCAGCAGGTTCATGACATTTCGGATATGTATTTGAAAATGAACCACGCCGCCCGAGCCGAACTTGGATATATGCATCCTGGCCGAGTAGATGTAATCACCGCGGGGGCCTTGGTCTTATCGCAGATACTGATTGCAACCGGGGCTGAGGAATTCATCGCTTCTGAAAGTGACATCCTGGATGGAATGGCCTGGGACCTTGCCACGCGTTAAACGCACAAATGTGGAATTGGTCAGTGGCGCTGCCCAAACTTTGGCGCAATTAGATCTTGACATACACAAATGCAACGCTTGTCCACGCCTAGTAGCCTGGCGCGAAGAGGTAGCAGTGGTGAAACGTAAGTCATATGAAGGCCAAGAATATTGGGGTAAACCAATATCGGGATTTGGATCAGAAAAACCAAAGATTTTAATTGTCGGTCTTGCCCCCGGTGCCCATGGTGCAAATCGTACGGGGCGAATATTTACTGGTGATTCTTCGGGAGATTGGCTCTTTGGTTCCCTGCATAGAATAGGAATTGCCAAGATTGCAACCAGCACTTCGCGAGATGACAAACAAGTGCTGAAGTCGACTCGTATCACGACGGCCGTTCGTTGTGCTCCACCTGATAACGCACCGGCGGTGGATGAGAGAGACCGATGTCAGCCATGGCTTTCCAGAGAATTTCAATTGACTGCGCCAAGTGTTAGAGCATATGTAGGGCTTGGCGCCTTTGCCTGGACAGCAATGCATAAGGAGTTAAAGGCTCTTGGCCATCCTGTTCCAAAAGTTAAGTTTTCACACGGCGCTCTCGTTGAATATTCACACTTAGGTAAGGATTTCTTGGTGATTGCCAGTTATCACCCCAGCCAGCAGAACACTTTTACGGGAAAATTAACAAAAGAGATGTTGGATTCTGTTCTGACAAAAGCGGGTAGATTTGCCTCCGTTATTCAATAGCGCCCTCGTAGCCCAATGGCAGAGGCAGAGGACTTAAAATCCTCCAAGTGTGGGTTCGACCCCCACCGAGGGCACATTTCTATGCGGAGCTCGGCTTTTTCAAGATAAGTACACCGCGAGATCGTTGGCCTCTGAATCCACTACGTTCGCTGGAATCTATGTCATGAAATATCAAAACTGTTACTCAAACGCATCTGCAAAATGGATTCAGGTAAGTTGAGTTTTATCAAAACGTGGCGACTCTCATTTCGAAAAACTAACAAATAGTCTTATGGGATTTAATGCAACGTGGGCCCCTACAGCTTCAGCGCTAGTTCTCGTAGTGGCCGTCACCACAAATGAGGATGGATCACCTCGCCCCTACGCACTGTATGACGCCGGCTTAGCAAGTGCATTTATGACAGTCGAAGCTAGCCATCGTGGAATTGCAGTGCACCCCATTGCTGGTTTCAATCGTGATCAGGTCAAAGCCGAATATTCGTTACCAGAAAATTTCGCTCAAACAGCAATATTGGTTTTGGGTAAGCAAGCCCCAGCAGATGCTCTCGGAAATTCTGCACTCATTGAAAGAGAGAACGCTCCACGAGTGCGGTTGAAATTGCCTGAACTCGTTGTGGCTGGACTACCAAAGCCTCAAGACTTGGCATTTTCGGCTTAAAGGGTGATTTCAACTTTCTGACACGCTCAAAACCATCCTCTGCAAAACTCTTCTAGGTGATTTCTAAGCGTGCAGACGCCCCGAGAGAAGCGGGGGAAGTTTCCAGGCCCTACGATTGTTACCAGTGTCAGTGGAAATTCCACCGACACTTTTCGCGCCTTTAAGGAGCCAC
>JANXME010000294.1 GCA_025354785.1 Actinomycetes bacterium
CCCCAAAAACGTCGGTGACTTCATGGTTCCATAACATCTCTATTTTTGGATGAGAGAGCGCCCGCTCCGCCATAATTTTGGAGGCGCGTAGCGAATCACGACGGTGTATCAAGGTCACTTTGCTGGCGAAGCGCGTTAAAAATGTCGCCTCCTCAACAGCTGAATCACCTCCACCAACCACTGCAATTACCTGATTTCGGAAGAAGAAACCATCGCAGGTGGCGCACCAAGAAACACCCCGACCGGAAAGTCGCTTTTCGTTAGCGAGCCCAATTTCACGGAAGGCCGAACCCATCGCCAGGATCACCGACTTGGCACGCAACGTTCTTCCAGATCCATCCTTTAAAATCTTTATTTCACCCGTCAGCGACATTTCCACAATGTCGTCGGTGACTATGTTGGTTCCAAAGCGCAGCGCTTGCTTTCGCATCGACTCCATTAAATCCGGACCCATTACGCCATCGGTGTAACCCGGAAAGTTTTCTACATCGGTGGTGTTCATTAGCGCGCCACCGGCGGTTACCGAGCCCTCATAAAGAAGAGGCGAAAGTTGAGCGCGTGCGGCATAAATGGCGGCGGTATACCCAGCTGGTCCAGAGCCGACGATTATAACTTCGCGGATCTCGCTTTCCGCAGCGGCGCTGGTTGTCATAGTAAGACCATAACGCCATTTTATACGGCTTTATTCCCCTTTGAAGTACGCCCTCTTCTAAATTGCCCTTTAACCATGTCGCCCATCACAGTTATTTCGCTCACCCCAAGAAATTTCGAAAAATAGTAGTAGCCCACCGGGCTCCAAAAGAGAACAAGTGCCAACTCACCTAACCGCACCAACGCTGGCGAATCATTGCTAACCCAATTTAGATATTGAGAGAGGGCGAAAAGCGGCAACATGGCTAATAGAGAGGCTACGAAAAGGCGATTGTGTTGTGCCGAGAAATCACTGTAGCTAATCCTTCCCGTGTGGCGAGACAGTAAAGCCAAAGTGATAAAAAGCCCCATTACATAGCTAATTGAAAACGCCACGCCTAAGCCCACTGTAACCCATTGATTCTTAAGGGCGGCCAGAGAAAGGTAAGAAAGCGCCACCGAGATGATATTTATGAAAAGTATTGAAAGCACCTGGGTTCGAGTATCTTCAAAAGCATTAAACCCTCGAACCAAAATGATATTAATACTAAAAGTCACAAGCCCTACGCCCAGCGCTGAAAGTACATAACCAATATAGACAGCGTCAGCTCTATCTATCCCGAAGAAGAGAACCCTGGTGATAACCGGTCCAAACAGGAGAAACGCAACGCCAGCAGGAACTGTAATAACTCCGACCATCTTTATCGCACGTATTAATTGGTCTCGAACTTCATCGCGTTTGCGGTCAATGGCCAATTTAGATAGATGTGGCAAAAGCGCTGTGATTAGAGAGATAGTAACAATGGAGTAGGGCAAGAGCATGATTAGGTATGCATTCCCAAAAGGAGTAAAACCAACGCCAGTTTTAAGGCCCTCTTTAGCGCTACGGACGGCGGCGCTGGTAGAAACATTAACTGTGACCAGATAACCAAGTTGTGAGATCAGCACATAAACTAAAGTCCAACCAGCCAGCGAAAAAGATTTCCCTAAACCTTCCAACCTAAATGCGGGCCGCAGTTTTACACCAGTTCTCCTCACAATCGGAATAAGTATTAACGCTTGAACCACTAACCCGAGGGTCGTCCCCCAACCTAGTATTTGAACTTGCGCCGAAGTAATTGTTCCAACAGCGAGATCCTTAGTTTGGATCAAGACTCCGAGGAAGACACCAATTACTATCAAGTTATTAAGTATTGGCGCCCACATAAGCGGCGCAAAAGAGCCTTTAGCGTTAGCTACTTGTCCCAACATTGTAAAAAGACCCATGAAAAAAATCTGCGGCAAGCAATATCGGGTAAAGGCCGTCGCTAGCCGGTATTCATTTTCAAAACCGGCCGTTGCGAATTCAGGGGCATATATTCGCACTAGTAAAGGGGCAAATAAAACTCCAATTAAAACCAAGGCTAAAAGTATTGAACCCACCACGGTTACTAGACGAGAGGCAAATCCATCGCCCCCATCGGTATCATCAAAGGCTCGTATAAGTTGAGGAACAAATATGGCGGTTAGCGCACCGCCGACAAGTAAGTTGTACAAAATATTTGGCATAGTGTTAGCAACGTTGTAGGTGTCTGCCAATAGAGCGGTACCCAAAACAGCTACGGCCAATATATTGCGAATAAAACCAGTGGCGCGGGAAATGATTGTGCCAACTGCCATCACGCTGGAGGCTCTATAAAGTTCAGTGGGTTTCATTTACGCGCCCTCCTCACCCTTCTCACGCTCTGCGTTAGCACGCCTAAAAAGAGTAGAAGCGCAGCCGCCGTCGTGAACCAAGCAACGGCGGGGCTAATAACTGACAGGTTTAGTGGCAGCAGTACTGGGTCTGTCATTGGCTCTCCTTTGGCATTTGCAAATTGAGCCAGAATCGCTGTTGAACCAGAGGCGATTACCGTAACAGGCACCGATATTTGTACTTTTGAATATGGGAGCAGAACCACCTTATTCATATTTTCAACATGAATGCGTGAATTCAATGCGGTGAGTTGAAGTTGCAAAGTTATTTGAGAGGAAAAATCGTTAACTAGCGTGATCGGTACTTTTTCGTGCTCGGAGGTGAGTCGGTATTTTCCAGCCACAATTCGGAGCCTATGTTGCTGGAATTGGAGAGCATCACCTGCGTTGCGTGCAAAGAATAACTGTTGCACTTTGCTGGCATCGCTAGATAGAAGAAAAGCTAACTTGGAGCGCAAAAGATCGAGCTCTTCAGCGGGTACCACGGTGCCCAACATTGCTAGCGTTCTTTGATTTAAAATGTATGACTGAACTGTCTCATCAGGAATTTTGGCGGTTCGAGAGCTCCAACGCAAACTTTTATTGATTAAAACTGGGCGCCCCAAAGCCGTTTGCAACCTTGATTGTCCTATTTCGTAGTAGTAATTCAATTCAGAAGGGGCGAGCCTCTTTGCCATTAAAAGATCTGGGTGGCCAAAGGCGATTGCGTATACGGAATCACCGGCGCTAATTATTTTTAGCCGCGCCAACCATTCTTGTGCAACTAACTCTTTCTGCGCCAATTTTTCTACATCCGCAATAAGCGCTGCATCAATAAACCAACGTCTAGGTTGCGCGGGTGGGTCGAAGACCAAAGATCCTAGGGAGCCTGTCTTGCTAAGCGTCGTGATCAAGTTATTGTCGAGGCTTACTTCAAGTAAGTCACTATGCGGAGCATCGAAAAGGATGACAGTTGCCATTTTGGAAGCGGCGTCTGCAGTTGTAACACCGAGAGGAATAAGAATTAGGGAGAGAAGCGTTATGGCTACAGAGTTGAGACCCCTAAATGCCTTCATAAAAATAAATTTCCATTTCGAGCAATCAACTTTTTTTCGTCTGGGTAGGCCAAGCGCTCCACTATTTCCCCGAGCGGAAACCACCTCACCTCATCAACTTCTGTAACCTGAGGTGCTAACGCTCCACCAACTTCGTGGAATAGATAGTGGTGCACGGTTTTATGAATTCTCTGCTCACCAGCCATAAACCAGAAATCGATTACACCCAACGGTTGCGCAATCCGGCTCTGGATGCCAGTCTCTTCCATAACTTCGCGTAAAGCGGCCTCTTCTGGGGATTCGCCAATTTCAATATGCCCTTTAGGTAAAGACCAAAGCAGACGTTCTCTGGAAGCATCCTTTTGATCTATGCGTCCGATTAACAGCCCTTCACTTCCAGAGAAATTGATCACCAGCCCGCCAGCGCTCACCTCATCCACTCGCTTTACGTAGGTCGCGCCTCTTTTTTCAATTTTGCGCTGGGGTTTAGCGGCGGGGATATTCTTTTTGGCAGCCTCCGACGGGCTTTGTGGGCTTTCCGAAAAACCTTGTTGCTGTGGGGCGCGATTTTTGGGCCGCTTGCGCCGCCTCTTCTTTTTTGTACCCTCGCTGCCCGCACTGGGTGCAGGGATCATGGAGCAAGGGTACTGCCCTACCCTTATGTACTGTGACTACAGCGCTGGGGGCCGCAGGGGAATTGGCTATTCAATCCCTCATAAACCAAGCGCCGATGGCTAGCACGTTAGCGGATGATTTTCGCCGCGAAGGATACAAACTTGCCCTGGTCGGGGGCTCTGTAAGGGATGCAATTCTAGGTAGGTTGAGAGGCGATTTAGATTTTACAACTTCGGCTCCGCCGGAAGTTTCGCGAAAGATAATCTCCAATTGGGCCCAAAGCGTTTGGGATATTGGAATCGCCTTCGGAACGGTCGCTGGTAAAAAAGGAGATACCACGGTTGAGGTGACTACTTATCGGAGTGAAAGTTATGGCCACGAAAGTCGCAAACCGGCGGTGACATATGGCGACTCGATTGAGGAGGACCTTCGTCGTCGAGATTTCACCATAAATGCGATGGCGCTAGAACTCACCCAAGGTAAGCCACAATTTATTGATCCCTTTAACGGTCTGCGCGATTTAGGAGCTCGGATTTTGCGCACACCTGGTACTCCAGAGGAATCATTTTCAGACGATCCACTTCGAATGCTAAGAGCGGCTCGCTTTGCTAGTCAGTTAAGTTTCACGTTGGCACCAGATGTTCTATTAGGAATGAAAGAGATGGCGGCTCGCATTTCTATTGTGTCACCAGAGCGAATCCGCGAGGAATTTTCTAAGTTGTTACTTTCCAAAGATCCTCGAACTGGGATATCTATTTTGGTGGAAACCGGTCTTGCCGATTTGATTTTACCTGAGGTCCCAAAATTAAAATTAGAAATCGATGAACATCATCATCATAAAGATGTATACGAACACTCATTAACAGTTTTGGAGCAAGCCATCGAACTAGAAGATAGATTAGGTGGCCCTAATTTAGTAATAAGACTGGCCGCCTTATTACACGACATAGGTAAACCAAAAACGCGCAATTTAATTGAGGGTGGCGGTGTTTCCTTCCATCACCATGAAGTTGTTGGCGCTAGACAGGCCAAAGAGAGGCTGAAAGCTCTACGTTATGACGGTGAGACTATAGATGCAGTTACATCGTTGATTGCTTTGCATTTGCGCTTCCATGGATACGGTGAGGGCGAGTGGACCGACTCCGCTGTTCGTCGGTACGTGAGAGATGCTGGAGATTTCTTGATTCATCTGCACGTATTAACAAGAGCGGATTGCACGACCCGCAATAAACGTAAAGCAGAAATTTTGGCGGCGACTTACCAGAACCTGGAAGAGCGTATTGAATTATTAATGCAAGAAGAGGAACTTCTGGCTATGCGCCCAGATATTGATGGGGCCGAAGTTATGCGCCTTCTTAATCTCAAGCCCTCGCGTGCTGTGGGAGAGGCGCTTGATTTCTTGTTGGAGTTAAGGATTGAACAAGGTCCGTTGGGTCCAGAAAAGGCCACCCAGGAGTTGTTGAAATGGTGGTCGGCTAGAAATTAGTCGAACGAGCTAAAACGTGCTGGCCTGAGCAGGCGGATGGCTGCTGAAAGATAGAGCAGCGAGATCAAAATTGGCACTATTGCAGACCGACCAGAGGTAGGAAGGAGAAGAGCCGCACAGAGCGCCCCTGTGACAATGGCGCCATTTACCAATACGTCGTAGATGGCGAATACTCGTCCTCGGTAGTAATCATCTATTTTTGATTGAACTAGCGCATCATTTGTGACCTTCATACTTTGCCCAAAGAGACTGGTAAAAAAGGCGGCAATATAGAGAGAGAAAGGTTGCGCCGTCAGAGCCAGAGGTAGAGGTGAGAGTGCGCTACCAATAAGGGCGATCCTCATCCATTTATGTCTACCAAAACGAAGTGCACCGACGGGAGCCACGATCGCTCCACAAGTAATTCCTATGCCGGCGATTGTCAGCGCTAAGGCAATTCCCGCCAGGCCAGCTTCGGGTTGCGTTGAGGCATGAAAAGTATTTCTCTCCAATAGAAGTGCGACCAAGACTAACGCTGTTAACCCACCGCGATGAATTGCCGTCGCGAGAATCCCGCGCAAAGCATCTCGATGCTTTTCCAGAAAGATAAAACCTTCTTTCATCTCCACAAACCCTTGGCTTAGACTGGCAGCTTCTTTCTCATGAAGGAGGGGGCCGATTTCCGCACGCCGCAGGCGCGTACTCAAATATGAGGCAAAGAGATATCCACCAGCGGCAACTGCGACGATTAGCGCGTCAGAACGATTTGCATGGTCGAGCGGCTCCAACGCTTTACGAAGCGCCAGACCCAAGCCGCCACCCAAGACGACAAGCACCGAACCGCCAGTAACGGCCATTGCATTGGCCTTGATAAGTGAATGTGGCTCTACCACCAATGGCAAGCCGGCGGAAAGCGCAGTCAAAATCAATCGATTAATTCCAAAGGCGCATAGCACCAAGACGGTGAGCACCACACCCGTGATTGCGCGCGAAATAAGCAACGCAATAAATATCAGATCGACAGCCCTTACTAGATTTGCGATTAGGAGGACGCGTTGGCGAGAGACGCGATCCAATATTGTTCCAACGAAAGGTCCAATAAGTGAGTAAGGCAGCAGGACAACGGCAAACCCTAAGGCTGCGCCGAGGGCGTTAGCTTGCCGCTCCGGAGAGAAAAGAACGAAGGAGGCAAGGGCGGTTTGAAATATTCCATCAGTCATCTGACCAACCCAGCGAAGAATAAATAAACGCGACAACCGTGGCGAGCGCAGCAACTCCATAAAATTCGCGCTCTGCATGAAGGTAAGGGTAGTTTCTTTAGCACCATTAATCTCGTTATTCTTACCCTCGTGAAATCACAGCGCTCGCACGTGGACTACACCCTAGATAAGCGCGCAACCCTTACCGCACTTTTTCGAGGCAAAGTTGATGCGTGTGACGCCGACCCATATCTGCTTTTAGCGGCCAAGTTTCACGGGGTAAAGGTTGCGCGCCCTTGCCCAGTGTGCGAAAAGAACGCTCTCTATGAATTGAAATACACCTTTGGAGATCAACTCGGCCAATTCTCAGGACGAATTAAGTCGATAGAAGAATTAGCACAGATGGAGAAGGAGTTCGGGGAGTTTCGCGTCTACATAGTGGAAGTTTGTCGAGAATGCTCGTGGAATCACCTTTGCGCCTCATTTCTCCTAGGGGATGGAGAGGTCCGCAAACCCCCGAGACGGCAGCGCACACTCGAGGATGAAGATTGGGTTAAACGGTAACCTTTCTCTGTGGTGCGTAAAGTTCTCTTCCGAACGTTTGTCTTTTTTGCTGGCTTTGGATTTATTGCCGGGGTTGTTTTAATCGCTTACGCCTACTTCACGGTGAGTATTCCCAATCCGAATTCTTATGTAAATAGCCAAGCCACTATCTTTCAATATTCCAACGGTGTAGAAATTGGAAGGCTTGGTGCTCAAAACAGAACCATTGTTCCGCTAGCAAAAATTCCGCTAAATGTTAGACATGCAGTTCTGGCGGCAGAGGATAAGAACTTTTATTCAGAGAAGGCCTTTAGCGTATCTGGAATTGCAAGAGCTGTAATAAATAATTTGCGTGGAGGAAAACTCCAAGGTGGGTCCACAATTACTCAGCAGTATGCGAAAACCGCTTTTCTCACCCCAGATCGAAATGTGCAAAGAAAAATTAAAGAATTGGTAATTGCTATCAAGCTCGAAATGCAACTTTCAAAAGATCAGATTTTTGAGGATTATCTAAATACTATCTATTTTGGTCGTGGTTCCTACGGTGTTGAGACTGCCGCCCAACAATATTTCAATAGAAGTGTCAGCCAACTCTCCATTGCCCAAGCTGCTGTACTGGCCAGCATTATGAATTCTCCCGGATTCTACGATCCTTCGTATTCGCAAGCCAATGCTAAACGCTTAGAGAGTCGTTTTGCTTATGTGATAAACGGAATGCTGGAATCCAAATGGATTACGCAGGAGCAAGCCGATAAAGCTAAATTTCCTACCATTCGTCCACGTCTAACATCTGGTTCGCTCTCCGGCCCTAAAGGATATGTAATTGCCGCAGCGCAACTAGAGTTGAATAAATTGGGTTTTAGCGATGAGCAACTGCTCATTGGGGGATTAATAGTTAAGACCACTCTTGATCAGAGCGCTCAACAAGGCGCGGTCGACGCCGTTGCTAAGCAGACTCCAAAAAATGCTCCTAAGAATTTGCATGTGGGGCTAGTTGCGGTAAAACCCGGAAGTGGCCAGATAATCGCACTTTACGGCGGCAGTGATTATTTAGTTCGCCAACTTAGCGACGCTACGCAATCAATTGCGCTCGCCGGATCTACATTCAAGCCTTTCGCTTTGATTGCCGGATTGGAGCAAGGTATTCCGCTTACTTCGGTATGGAATGGAAATTCCCCGCAGACCTTCCCTGATTTAATTAAGCCCTACGTGGTCTCCAATTATGGAAACGAACAATGGGGGCAGGTAAATTTACTAAAAGCCACAGCGCATTCAATCAATACTGTTTATGTTCCCCTTGGTATTCGAGTGGGTCCTGACAAAGTTATTGATGTGGCTCGCAGGGCTGGTATTCCGTTGAATGTGGAGATGATCCCAACTCCTTCGGTGGCCTTGGGCGTTGCAAGTCCACACGTGGTCGATGTTGCCGCTGCCTATGCAACCTTTGCGGCCCAAGGTATTTATGCCAAACCATTTTTGGTCGATCAAGTGCAAGGGCCAAATAAAGGTGTCCTCTATCAAGCTAAACCACAGGGCCAAGAAGTCTTCTCCAAAGATGTAATGGCGGATCTCACTTATGCGCTTCGAGAAGTTGTTCGAAGTGGAACGGCTACGTATGGCACTGCCGGACTTGGACGGGTGGCTGCCGGAAAAACTGGAACTAGCGAGCAGAACGCTTCGGCCTGGTTTAGTGGCTACACCCCACAATTAGCTGCATCGGTTGCCTTTTTTAGAGATAACGCATCCCAAACCCTTAACGGTATTGGCGGATTAAATTCAGTAACAGGCGGAACTTTCCCTGCCAAAGTTTGGACCGCTTTTATGAAAGTAGCGCTAAATGGACAACCTAAATTGTCCTTTCCCAAGCCGGTCTATATCGGTGGACGAGCAGCGGAGGTGATAACCGCCCCTATCGGTTCTACCCCAATTACGACAACCTCATCTACCCCAGACATGGGGGCCACCGGCGCTACAGGAAACACTAGCGCGACTGGAATTCCTGCAGAAACGCCAGCCACCGGAGCAACGGGAGCATCTCCAACGCCTACAAGTACCGGCTAAATACTCCTGATTTTCACTTAAACACAGCTACCCATTACCCTTAACCCCTGCGCGACCTGTCCACTTTCCAAAGGTGGCCAAATCGCGCGGAGCACTAACCCTCCTGTCACGGAAATACCGTGGCCGCTTTAGTCCAGAGGAGGTCGGGTTAACGCATGCGTCACTACGAATTAATGGTCATTCTTGATCCAGAGTTAGAAGAAAGAACAGTTACACCAAGCCTTGAGACATATCTCAAAATCATCAAAGAGAGCGGCGGTCGCGTCGACAAGCTTGATGTTTGGGGAAAACGTCGTATGTCCTTTGAAATTTCGAAGAAATCTGAAGGAATTTACGCTGTAGTCGATATGCACTGTGAACCTGCTGCTATTAAAGAGTTGGATCGTCAACTTAATTTGAACGAGGCGGTATTACGCACAAAAGTTATACGTCCTGAATAACTTATTTATATTCAGTCGATAATTTGAGCATCAGAGTCAGACCCCAGAAAAGAGTAGAGAAGAGATAAAAATGGCAGCAGGAGATACAAATATCACGATGATCGGCAACCTTGTCGATGATCCAGAGTTACGTTTTACGCCATCTGGCTATGCCGTTGCTAATTTCACCGTCGCTTCAACTCCTCGCACCTTCGATAAGAAGACGAACGAGTGGAAAGACGGGGACACACTTTTCTTACGTTGTTCACTCTGGCGCGAAGCTGCCGAGAATGTTGCCGAGACGCTCTCAAAAGGGATGCGAGTCATACTTTCTGGTCGTCTCAAGCAACGTTCTTATGAAACCAAAGAAGGAGAAAAACGTACGGTTTTCGAAGTTGAAGTTGACGAAGTAGGTCCGTCACTGCGTTACGCCTCTGCGAAGGTCACTAAGACTAATCGTCAGGGTGGCGGCGCAGGCAGTAATAGTGGGTTCTCTTCTCCAACTGAAACTTTTAACGAAGACCCATGGGCGGCATCAACTTCTACTAGTTCAGGTTCCGGCGGTGGGTGGGCAACCACTACCAACGATGAGCCACCGTTTTAATTCCACTATCCATCCATTCCTTCTAATCCAAATCAGCGATTAGCAGGGCACCCGTAAAGGAGCACCACAATGGGAGCACGAAATAATAGAGCGCTCAAAGAGCCAAAGAATAAGTCAGCAAAAGCTGCTGCCTTAAATAAGAAATTTAAGAAGAAGCCTTGCAGTTTCTGTCGCGACAAAGTCAGTTATATCGATTACAAAGATATTGCGACGCTACGTAAATACATCTCCGATCGCGGAAAAATTCGCGCTCGCCGCGTTACTGGCGCTTGTACTCAACACCAACGCTCGATTGCAACCGCGGTGAAAAATAGCCGTGAAGTCGCACTCTTGCCCTATACCTCAACAGCGCGATAAGGGGCCGACCAAATGAAATTGATCCTTACTCGTGAAGTAGCTGGCTTAGGTCGAGCCGGAGATGTTGTAACGGTAAAAGATGGATTTGCGCATAATTTCCTCCTACCTCGCGGCAACGCTATTGCTTGGTCACTGGGCGGGGAGAAGCAGATTGAAGGGATTCGCCGCGCTCGCGCATCTCGTGAAGTACGAGATATCGATCATGCCAAGGAGATAAAGGCCTCCTTGGAAACGGCGACAATTACCGTTACGGTAAAAGTAGGTACTTCCGGCCGCCTCTTTGGTTCAGTTACCGATAAAGATGTAGCTGCCGCTATCAAAACCGCTACTGGTTTAGATATTGACCGTCACAATCTGAAACTTGCAGGACATATAAAGAAGGTTGGCACACACGCCGTAAAGATCTCTCTGGCACATCAAGTTGTTGCTAACGCAACAGTTACAGTGGTCGCTGCCTAAACCGATCCTGAATTTAGAGCGGGTCCGCTGAATACAGTGGGCCCGTTTTATTTTGTGCTTGCTGCCTTGAGCGCTTGCTGAAAATATGTTCCAGAGAATTCTGATTGCGCCAGATCGTACTTAGCCATCCCCCAGCTCCAAAAATCAAAATCTAGAGTGGAGACTGAACTTTGGATAGATGCCCAAAGAGTCCACCCATATTTGGCAGTTAGGGCAAATAACCAGGCGCGGGCAACTTTTTCTGGTCGATGTGCGCCATAGTAAGAATCTACCAACTCAGTTAGGGCGCCCAAATCCAAAAAGGCTTCCGCCCAGATATTTCCCAATTCAAAACAAGGGTCGTTATTTCCGGAATATTCATAATCAATTAGCCAGATCTTCTCTCCCGAATCAATAAAGTTTCCAGGCAATAGATCGTTATTGCAGGGCACGGTGCCTTCATCCAAAACTTGCAAGGCTTGACCTATTTGAAATAACTTCTCGGAGTAACCCACGTAGCCATCAGGAAGGCGAAAGCCGCGCTCCTGAACTATCTGAAGATAGGACCTTTGAATCTCCAACATATTGAAATCTTTAACGAATCGTTGAGCGCCGTGTAATGTGCGACAACTCTGGGCAATCCGCGAAAGATTGGCTTCAACATCTTTATCGGAAAATGTTCGTCCCTCCAGGTAACCGATTACCAGTAGGCCTTGACCAGGTAGGTAGTCGATTACAGGGGCAGCGATTCCAGCCGCGGCGGCCAACTTGGAATTTTCGTATTCCGCGTCCCTATCTATTGATAGCAGTGATGAACTATTACTCGAAATTCGGGCCACATATTTTCCGCGGGAGTTTTCAATTAAGAGGTTGCGATTGGTTAGCCCACCAGAAAGTTCGACAATATTTTGACGCTCCTGCAGGATTTCCACCTGATTTAAAAGAGGTCCATATGTTGCTTCTAGCGATTGGGTCACAACTTCAGGATACATTTCGGGTATGTCTAAGTCATTACTTCCCGAGCGCGCAAAGATAGTAGTAATTGGCGGCGGGGTTGGTGGAACTTCGGTAGCTTACCATTTAGCGCAATTGGGCGAAAAAGATGTGATTTTGCTAGATCGTAGTGACTTAACTAGCGGCTCGACTTTCCATTCTGCTGGCTTGGTCGGCCAATTGCGCGCCGACCCCACCTTGACGAAGATGAATATGCACTCCGTAGAACTTTATAGGAAATTAGAGGCAACGGATACTCCCCCGAGTTGGAAAGAGTGCGGAAGTATTAAATTGGCATCTACCCCAGAGCGGATGGAGGAGATTCGTCGCCAAATCGGTTGGGCAAAAACATTTAACCTTGATCTACATGAAATATCTCCACGAGAGGCGCAAGAACTCTTCCCTCTCATGGATTTAGATGGCGTAGTCGGTGCTTGCTATATGGCATCAGATGGTCAGGTTGATCCTTCTCAATTGACCCAGGCGCTGGCCGCTGGCGCTCGAAGAGGCGAAGTAGAAATATTTACGCACACAAGAGTTTTGGGGATTTCTACCAAAGACGGAAGAGTTACTCACGTACAAACCGATAAAGGCGCAATCGAATGTGAAGTTGTAGTCAACTGTGGGGGAATGTTTGCTCCAGAGATTGGCCGGCTGGTCGATGTGCGTATTCCAATCATTCCAATGAGCCATCAGTACCTGATAACTGAAAATTTCATGCCTGTCGGCGAGAAACTTTTACCCTCTCTGAGAGACCCAGATCTTTTGATTTATTTCCGTCAGGAAGTTGGCGGCCTACTAATGGGTGGCTACGAACGAAAATCCAGAGCATGGACGGCAGATTATGAAAATTTAGATTCGATACCTTCCGATTTCAATGGAAAGCTCTTACCCGAAGATTGGGATCGCTTTGAAGAGATTGCGGTCAATTCCCAACGACGCGTGCCCAAAATGGCAGAGGTAGGGATTAAGAACTTTATTAATGGACCAGAGGGCTTCACACCCGACAATGAGTTTTGTCTGGGTGAAACTTCAGTCGGTGGATTTTATGTGGCCGCGGGATTTTGTGCACATGGAATTGCAGGCGCCGGCGGTATTGGAAAAGTGGTAGCGGAATGGGTTGTCGCTGGCGAACCAACTATGGATCTTTGGCACATGGATATTCGCCGATTTGGTAGCTCCTACGAGTCGCCAAAGTTTACTTTGGAGCGGGTGGAGGAGAATTACCAGGCTTATTATGACATTCACTATCCTGGAGAAGAGCGCCAAAGTGCACGCCCGCGTAGGAAATCGCCCGCATATGACTGGCATACCCAGGCAGGGGCTGTATTTGGAGAGAAGGCGAGTTGGGAGAGAGTTAACTATTACCAACCTCATGCAGATGCCAGCGTTCTTCCTCCGTATGGTTGGGCGGCTAAACATTGGTCGAGCGCTGTTCGCACTGAGCATCTTGCAACGAGAGAGCGTGCAGGCCTCTTCGATGAGTCTAGTTTTGCCAAGATATCTGTTGTAGGTAAAGAGAGCGCCAACTTTTTAAATTTCGTTTGTGCCAATGATGTTGTTCGGGGGGTCGGCAGGACTGTTTATACCCAAGCGCTCAATACAAGAGCTGGAATTGAATCTGATTACACAGTCACTCAAACTGCCGAAGAAGAATTTTTGGTAGTATCCGGAACGGCTTTTGCTATCCATGATCTCGATTGGCTAGAAAAACAGAAGCGTGAAAATGGTTTTGATGTTGAAATTGTTGATGTAACTACGACGTTGGCTTGCTTTGGCATTTGGGGACCACGCGCACGTGACATATTGCAATCAACCACAGATTATGATTTAAGTCATAAAAATTTCCCATTCATGCACTCACGCGAAATATCATTGGCAGGCATCGCGGTGCGTGCAACTCGGATCACTTACGTGGGTGAATTAGGTTGGGAAATTTATTTGCCGACCAACGACGGCGCCAGACTATGGTCGGCTTTAATGGAAGCGGGTAAGAAGTTCGGTGTGATGGAGTGTGGATACCGGGCCATCGAATCTTTACGGCTAGAAAAGGGTTATCGCGCTTGGGCAGTAGAAATCTCCACGGAGACAAATCCATGGGAAGCAGGTTTGGATTTCGCGGTTTCCAAAAAGAAGGAGAAGTTCCTAGGTCGCTCCCAATATTTACTAGCGAGAGAAAATCAATTGCGCAGGTTGGTGCCAATTACCTTTGATGATATTCGTCAGGTTCCACTCGGGAATGAGCCAATTCGCCATAACGATAAAATAATTGGACGCGTAAAAAGTGGCGGTCAGGGTTATTCCATAAACAAATCGATTGCTTACGCTTATATTCCACTTGAGTTGGCGCTGGCCGACACAATTGTGGAGGTTGAATTTTTCGGCCAATGGATTAAGGGCAAAATAGCCAAGGAACCTTTGTTCGATCCAGAAAACTTAAGAATTCGAGCCTAGGGTTGGTTTTGTCCAAAATATGAGATTGTTCTAGAAATATTAATCCACACCTCATTGGCTGGCTCGAACCCCAATTGACCTGCTCTCTTACTAGATTCTCTTGGGTTATCCGGGGATTAGTCCACAACTTGTAAACAAGATTTACACAGGAAAAAGGCCACTAACCCCCTGTTCTCCACAGCTTTACCAACAGGCAAAGATCCGGTTTTTTCCCTTCTTGAACTCCCCTCCCTACGGTTCCACTGTTGGCATATCGGGTTTTTAAAAAGCTTAATTGCAGCTAAGAAATGTCAGCGCTATTTGGGAGGGTGGTTGGCGTGAGCATCGCGGAACTGCCAAGGGCAAGGGCGGCCGAGCCAGAATTCGAACGCACACCTCCGCAAGATCTCATTGCAGAGCAGAGCGTTCTTGGCGGAATGTTGCTGAGTAAAGATGCGATCGCCGATGTTATAGAAATATTGCGCGAGCGAGATTTTTATAGACCAGCACACGAAATAATTTACGATGCTGTCTTAGATCTTTACAGTCGCGGCGAGCCAGCTGATGCAGTCACCGTTTCAGCAGAGTTGACCAAACGCGGCGAGATATCGCGAGCCGGTGGAGCGCCATATCTGCACACTCTTATATCTTCAGTACCAACTGCAGCGAATGCCGGTTATTACGCCAAGATTGTGCGAGAACGTGCAATTATGCGGCGCTTGATTGAGGCAGGCACCAAGATTGTGCAACTTGGCTATAGCGGCGAAGGCGACGTTGATGATGCTGTCGATCAGGCGCAAGCGGAAGTTTATGCAGTAACAGAGCGTCGCTCCAATGAAGATTACGTTCAACTAAGTACTTTGCTTCCCCAAGCCCTAGATGAGATTGAGGCTATCTCCAAAGGAGTAGGTGCGGAAGGAATCAAGACTGGTTTTAAAGATCTTGATACTCTCACCAATGGGCTACACCCAGGGAATATGATCGTATTGGCCGCTCGGCCTGCGGTTGGAAAATCTACCTTAGGCCTAGATATTGCGCGCAATGCTTCTATTGAGGATGGACATACCTCCGTTATCTTCTCTTTAGAGATGAGCCGTTCTGAAATAACAATGCGAATGCTCTCGGCAGAGGCACGAGTTGGCTTAAATAATATTCGCTCTGGAAATCTCAGCGATGAAGAATGGTCGCGATTGGCTAGACGAATGGGTGAGATTTCCAATGCCCCGCTCTTTATTGATGACTCACCCAACCTCTCTCTCATGGAAATCCGCGCTAAGGCTCGCAGATTGAAACAACGTCACAATCTAAAGTTGATTATTATCGATTACCTGCAATTAATGACGAGCGGAAAGAAAGTAGAGAGCCGCCAGCAGGAAGTTTCAGAATTCTCTCGCCAATTAAAACTTCTGGCTAAAGAGTTAGATGTGCCAGTTGTTGCGATTTCACAGCTAAATCGTTCTCCTGAGCAAAGATCTGATAAGAAGCCTATGCTCTCGGATCTGCGTGAATCAGGTTCGATCGAACAGGATGCGGATGTTGTGATTTTGCTTCACAGAGATGATCTTTACGATAGCCAGAACCGGTCAGGGGAGGCAGATTTAATTATTGCCAAACATCGAAATGGTCCTACCAGAACAATTACAGTCTCAGCTCAACTTCATTTTGCTCGATTTGTAGATATGCCACAACGTTCTGCGCCAGCCGATTACACCCAACAACGCGGAGATAACTAACTGGCTTTATTTTTCGCTTTGTGTCTTGTCTGATCGGCCAAGATAATTCCAGCAATTACTATTAGCCCACCGCTCAATTGAATGAAAGTAAAAGTCTCACCTAACCACCACCAAGCAAAAACTCCGGCAACCACTGGCTCTAGCATCCCGATAGTGCTACTGGCCGAGGCTGAAAGTGATTTGAGCCCATGCAGTACCAGCAGGTAGGGAAGGATCGTGCCTAATAGAATTATCCAAAGAATTAGCACCCACCCAGGCAATTGATATCGGCTAAATATCCCAAGTAAATCTACTGGCTTGGAAAAGATGCTAAATGGAAAGTTCCAAATCGGAATAATAATCAGCCAGGTAAGGCTAGCGAAGCCAAAACCCCAAAGGGTTAAAGTGTCGGCCGGACGATTTACCACCAACTTCTCACCAATGAGAAAAT
>JANXME010000254.1 GCA_025354785.1 Actinomycetes bacterium
AGTCGAGTTAAATCCGGAGATATCGGAGCGCTTCCAGCAGTCCTGGGCTTGGTCGCACTATGCGCAATTTTTGCCGCGATTTCGGAGTTCTTTTTCACCTCTCGTAATTTCGCCAATCTCTTAACGCAAGCCGCCCCCGTAATTGTTATTGCCATGGGGCTGGTATTCGTGCTTCTGCTCGGAGAGATCGATCTCTCCGCGGGATATGCTGCTGGCGTAACTGGCGCCATATTGGTGATTTTGATTTCTAATCACAATGTTCCTTGGTTCCTGGCAATTTTAGTTTCGCTGGCAGTTGGTATGGGCTTGGGCGTTTTGCTCGGGACTTTAGTTGCACGCCTTGGAATTCCATCCTTCGTCGTCACTTTGGCAGCCTTCCTGGCTTTCCAAGGAATCTTGCTTCTGCTGGCCGGAGAGGGCGGAACAATTTCAATTAGCAATAAATATATTCTGGCTGTCGAAAATAATAATCTTTCCGTTTCGCAAAGTTGGATTTTTTACGTGGCGGCGATGGGGCTCTATATTTTTAGCGGGCTAAATCGCATCAATACCCGACGCAAGGCAGGGTTGAAAACTCAACTCATAAAACTGTGGGCGCTCAAAACTGTTGGCCTGGTTGTTATTACCTTCATAGGCACTCTCGCCCTTACCGCTGAACGTGGCGATCCTCCTCGGATTAGCACTAAGGGCATCCCGCTTATCGTTCCCGTCATCTTGCTCATGCTGGTTGTTGGAACATTTGTTCTCAACCAAACAGCATTTGGGCGACACATATACGCCGTTGGTGGAAACGCTGAAGCTGCAAGACGAGCTGGCATTAATGTAAAAGGCGTTCGCACCGCAGCATTTGTTATTTGCTCTGGCATTGCGTCAATTGCTGGCCTGCTCTTTGCATCTCGTGCGAATTCGATATCACCCACTACAGGTGGTTCCTCCACTCTGCTTTATGCAGTTGGTGCGGCTGTAATCGGTGGCACCAGTCTCTTCGGGGGAAAAGGAAAGATGCGAGATGCCATTTTGGGTGGCCTGGTTGTGGCAGTAATTGACAATGGAATGGGTCTGCTTGGGTACGGTGCTGGGATCCAGTATTTAGTTACCGGTGCAGTTCTCTTAGTCTCGGCCGGAGTCGATGCCTTTAGCCGCAAGGGTGCAAGTACCGGCTGATTTTGCGCGCGATTTTGGTGGATAGGCGGCTTACCTCTAGCCTTACCTACTCAACAACGCTCTTGCGGGAGTGGTGAAATGGCAGACACGCAGGTCTTAGGAACCTGTGTCTTCGGACGTGCGGGTTCAAGTCCCGCCTCCCGCACAATTTTCTATCAATTTTGCCCTTGCCAAATTAGCCTAATATATTGAAAAATTTGGTCACCTTATTTTGTAAAGTAGATCAAACCGTCGTTAAAACGAGATTTCAGTAGTCGGCGCAATCGAGGCGGATCGCCCAGGCAAGTCATAGTCCATCATTGCTTGATTTTGCTCAGCAACAATCACTTCTGCAGAAAGTGTGCCTGTATCCCACTGGCTATCTGATGTTGTATGTGCATCCTCCACCAAGGTCACGTCATAGCCGCGCTCTAGTGCGGCGTGGGAGGTATGGCGAACACAGTAATTTGTCTGGGCACCAGTTATGAAAAGGTGACCTACTCCTAATTCCGCGAGAGCCTTTTCCAAATTGGTTTCTTCAAAGGAGCTTCGATAGTTTTTTTGAATGTGGACTTCTTCCGCGTCTGGTTCGAGCTCTTCGATTATTTTCCAATTCTCCGAACCTAAAGGCATCCAGGGATCGGAGTGCTGAACCCAAATAACTGGCGTTCCCATTCCCCGCGCTTTGGCGACTAAGGAATTAATGTTGGCAACTACTTCATCGCGCTGCCAAGAATCAGAAACTACGCCATTTTGCACATCGATCACAAGCAGCGCAGAATTCGGACGATCTTGAAATTTGCTCATTTTCCCTTGTACTCCGATTTCCTCAGTGCATAAATTGCCGTGTTAACCCACTCTTCCTTGAAGAATTCATCCTCTAAAAAGGTGCCTTCTAATCGGAATCCCAACCGCTCGATTAAGGCTACTGATTTCAGATTACGCGGGTCAATAGTTGCTGCTAGACGGTGCACCTCAATGGTGCGAAATACATAATCAATAAGTGCCGATGTGGCTTCAAAAGCCAGCCCCTGACCTGCCAACAGGGGATGTAGCCAACGATGTCAGGGTCGGATTGGAATTCAAAAAGGTCATCCAGGTCGGACTCGACTAAGGGGAGAAGAGCCATCCTTGGAGTCTCGATCCGCACTGTGTCAGAGCAACGAAAACGCCTACCGGCCTCTCGCAGAGCACCGTTAGCCATCACCTTAAATTGCTGGTTGAAGCAGGGTTGCTGACGCGTAGCCAGCGCGGAAAGTGGGCTTACTACGCGCTGACTCCCGATGCCGAGAGGCTGCTGGCGTGAATCTCCTTTGAGTAAGTGCCACAGGGATCGGCATCGCTGTGCCTGAGGTTCTTCGCGCTCAGAGTTACTTTTACGCTCTCGTGGACTTGCCAGGTTTAAGTTGGGGTTATTACCAAAGAAGTTAGGAGGTAACTGGCAGCGAAATCAAACCCCGCAGCGCCGCATCTTTGCGCCACATCAAATCTGCTGGGGAAACAGAGAGCGCTAAGTTTGGTTTAAGTTCAAGTAAAACCGTAGAATCTCTTGCCCTTCGATGCGGTACCGATCAAGTTAACGAACAACTCCAAGCCTGGTCTAGCAAGTTGGGAATCTAAATGTTGAAAAAATACCTGCCCGGCATGGCCCTAATATCTGTGCTGCTGGCGGTGGCCTTTGAAATAAATCATTACCAAAAGGCGATAAGTCCACTGGCCCTATGCGTCGCTTTTGGATTTCTAGTTGCGAATTTTGCCACCTGGCCAACTTACGCGGCAGCTGCAACAACGCTTGCCAGTAAACGGCTAATGCGAATTGGCGTGGCGCTGCTGGGAGCGCAGGTGAGTGTTGCATCTCTAAAAGAGATCGGCATCAAAGGTGTAATCACGGTCGTAATCGTCGTTAGTTTTACCATCTTTGGAATACTGGGGCTCTCTAAACTTTTTAAAATGTCAGGTGGTTTGGGGTTGCTAATCGGAGTTGGATTTGGAGTCTGCGGAGCGACTGCGGTGGCGGCCATTCGTCCACAAACACGGGCCACCGAGGAAGAGACTTCCTACGCAATTGGCTTAATTTCGCTATGTGGGACGCTATCTATTTTTATTCTGCCCCTCTTGGGTCACGCTATGGGGCTTGATGCGCGCCAGTTTGGATCTTGGGCAGGTGCAGCCGTTCATGATGTCGGACAGGTAATCGCCACCGCCTCAGTGTGGGGAGGAGACGCCCCGCAATACGCCATCGTCGTCAAGCTGGCCCGCGTCTGTTTACTGGCACCTATCGTTTTGCTCCTCTCGATCCGCCATCGCAAGTGGCTCACCTCTCAAGGCCAAAGCGAAGTAAATGGCGTAAAGGTGCCGTTAATTCCCTACTTCGTCCTTGGTTTTATTGCTGTGGCCTTCATTCACAATATTTGGGATCTTCCCAGCCGCGTGGTCGATGACATAGTTTTCACCAGCAAACTTTTACTGGGAGCAGGTTTAGTGGCGCTGGGATCGGGAGTGCGCTGGAAAGCGATTCGAGCGATTGGTCCCCGCCCTATGGCCATGGGAATGTTGGCTTGGGTAATTGTCGGTGGTGTAGCGCTGGCGGCGGTCCGTTTAACCGGACTCTAAAGTTTTAGGGCAAGTAAGAGCCTGGCTTGGTTTTATGCAAGTAAGAATCGGCCAGCGTTTTAGTGCAGGGATGAATCAGCCAGGCCCTTTGTAAAATTAGTGAATCTGATTTGCA
>JANXME010000349.1 GCA_025354785.1 Actinomycetes bacterium
GATATTTGAGAGGTGTTTTTCAACTGAACCTTCGCTGATTAGGATCAAATCAGCAATCCCAACATTAGATTTTCCCTGTGCCATCAGAGCTAATATCTCCCTTTCTCTAGGAGTCAAAGTACCTAGCGACGATTCGCTAGATGACTTCATTAGCGCTTCAATAACTTCCGCATCCAAGACCGTCCCACCCACCGCGATTTTATCAAGTGAAGCCATAAAGGTATTGATACTTGTTGCGCGATCCTTCAAGAGGTATCCAATTCCACTTTGATCATCCTCTAGCAGCAAGGACGCGTAGAAGGACTCCAAGTATTGCGAAAGTATCAAGATCGGAGTCTTGGGGCGAACTTGTTTTCGAACTTCCAGTGCGGCTCGCAAGCCATCGTCAGTATTTGTCGGAGGCATCCGAATATCAATAATCATAAGGTCCGGAGTGAACTCCTTGGCTGCTGCGAGAATTTCGCGGGCATTGGAAACCTCCTTAACCACCTCATGCCCGCGCTCTTGCAATAGACGCACTATGCCCTCGCGCCCTGAACTTCAAAACTCTGTTTTACTCCTAGCGTGGTCAGGGCGGCCTTAAGCCCATCCTGCTCTAGCAGCGCTGGGCGCAATTCACGGACTAAATTGCGTATCTCTTGCATGGCATTTGATGTTTCATTTGCCGCTCGTTCCAAGGCTACGGTGAGCTGGGCATCTTGAGCTTTTTCTGCCAAAATCCGGGCTCTATCAATTTCAATCCCTGAAACAGTCAAGCGAGCTTGAACTCCATCATGCAAGTCCTTCTCTATCCGATTACGGTCGGCAGTTCCGACTGAGACCGCTTTCTTGCGCCGCGAATCAGAGCCATAATAAATCTCAGCATAGGAGCGGCTACTGAGGAATTTAACTATCAATTTTCTTTGCCACTTTGAAACAAGGGCGATCATAAAAACGGCAAAAATGATTAGCAGAATTGACAGGACCGTATTTAACGGGGATGAGTAAGTCCATGTGATGTGACCGCTGGCCGGCGTATCATGGATATTGAAACCTAGGAAATTAACCCTTAAATCTTCGCTATTAAAGTTCACAAAGATGTTGCCGTTGAAATCCGACTCTGAAATTGCGCTTTATTTCAAATCGTGCCACGTATTCCATGGCAGTAAGAAGGGCAAGCAGTACCAAGTTTGCCGCCAATCAGTCGGGTGCTAGTAAGTGTGTTTTAGCTTCTACCCCTTGACCGCCCCGCTGAATATACCCCGTTCGATGCTGCGCTGAGAGAGTAGATAGAGCAGAATGACGGGAACCAGCATCAAAACTCCGACGATGGCCGTCCCATTTCCATAAAGGAGTTCCAATCCCATGGGCAGCGTGGAATGGATTGGATCATTTAGCAAAACTTTGGGAAGTTGGTAACTGTTCCAAAGACTTAGGAAAGAGAAGAAGATCACTATTGACCAGAGCGCTTTTGAAAGCGGTATCCCTAAATGCCAAAAGAGACCCCAATCCCCCAAACCGTCAATGCGCCCCATGCCTACCAAATCCCCGGGTAGCGCCGAAACGAAGTAAAGGTAAGAAAGGAAAGTCCCGAAAGGATAATAAGAACTAGCAATGATCAAACCCCAAAGATTGTCATTCAAATGAATTTTATCAATCAAAACATATAGAGGCATGGCCATTGCGGTAATGGGTATCAACATAGTGATTAAAGTTATGAAAAGCATAAATCTGCGAAATGGGATTTCCAAGATTGCCAGAACAAAACCCGCCGTAATACTCGACAATACAGATATTGCCAGCGCTGTAAGAGTGAAAAAGGCAGAATTCTTTAACCAGACCAAGACGATTCCATTTTGATCCAGAGATAGATACTTCAGTGTGACCAAATAATTTGGTCCCGCCTCTTTTAGCAACCAGAGAAAGGGTAGAAAAACCAGAATCGTGAGCGCCCAAAGGGTCAATTTTATAAGAGTTGCATTCCGCTTCTCATAATTTCTCATCAGTGGTACGCATCGCGTTTCAGAAAATCGGTGCGGATTACGAAAATGATTCCGATAATGATGCTCGGCACCAACATATCGAGTGCGAGCGCGGTTCCTCCTGCAAAATCGGCTGTCTGGAATGCATAGCTATATGCAACTTGGTTGAGCGACCACCAATTTGTCGTTAAACCCGATCCCGTTAGAAGGGCCGGTTCGCTATAAATTTGAATTGCACCCGCAGTAAGAAGGATTGCCATGTAGCCGATATAGCGGCCGATTAGTGGAACTTTTATTCGCAGCGCCAATTGCAAGCGATTGCAACCATCTACCCGCGCCGCTTCCAAGACTTCGTGCGGAATCGATCGCAATGAACCGTACTGGATTACTATCCAACTCCCCGCCCCAGACGAAAAA
>JANXME010000007.1 GCA_025354785.1 Actinomycetes bacterium
CGCCAGCCAAATAGCCTAGCTCGGCCGCCGCCACACCGGTACCTCGATCGTTATGCGGATGCAGACTTAAAATCACGCTATCCCGATACTTCAAATTCCGATGCATCCACTCGATTGAGTCAGCATAAATGTTGGGAGTGGCCATTTCTACCGTGGCCGGCAAGTTCAGAATTGTCTTCCAAGTTGGGGTCGGCTGCCAAATATCGTTAACTGCATTGCAAACCTCCAGCGCGTATTCCAACTCAGTGCCGGTATAGGACTCCGGAGAATATTCGAATGAGATTTTTGTTTCCGGAACAGTTGCCACCAAGTCCAGACAGAGTTGGGCAGCATCCGTGGCAATCTTCTTGATTCCATCCTTATCCATCCCAAAGACCACTCGACGCTGTAGAGTCGAAGTTGAGTTATATAGATGAATAATCGCTTGTTTGGCGCCACGTACTGATTCAAAAGTTCGCCTGATTAGTGGATCGCGCGCTTGAGTGAGCACTTGAATTATTACGTCGTCTGGAATTAGATCCTCTTCAATAATCTTCCTAACAAAGTCAAAATCAGTTTGGCTGGCGCTTGGAAATCCAACCTCAATCTCTTTGAAGCCCATGCTGACCAAAAGTTTGAACATCGCCAATTTGCGCGGCGTATCCATAGGATCGATTAAGGCCTGATTGCCATCCCTTAAATCCACCGAGCACCATTTCGGTGCAACAGACATTTGTTTGGAGGGCCAGGTGCGATCTGGAAGGTTTATTGGGACAAAAGCGGAATAACGTTGAAAAGCCATGGCGCTGGGATCTTGTTCTGGGAAATTCATTTCTGCCGCTCCTTTAGTTCGCTGCTTCCAAATAATCTGGACTGGGGTTTTACCGGTGCATCAAAACCCCGCGACGAGGGGACCGGTTAAAGGGCCCCGCCACGGCAGCGAAGGAGGAGGCTGCGTAACTTCATGCCATCAGGGTAGCCGCCCAAGTTACGTATGAGCAAACTCGTTCTCACATGGTTGGGTAGATAGGTTTAGTTCATGCCTATCCGCCCCGCAATTGCAGGTGATATCCCTCAAATATTGGAGTTGATAAGAAATTTGGCGGAGTATGAGAAGGCTCTTCATGAGGTAAGAGCTAGTGAGAAAGATCTAATCGATTCTCTTTTTTGCCAAAACCCCCAGGTCTTTGCTCATGTTGCAACCGACGATGGCCAAGTCGTTGGGGTCGCCATTTGGTATCTAAATTATTCAACTTGGTTAGGAAAGCATGGAATCTATTTAGAGGATCTCTTCGTCCTGCCCCAACACCGGGGGTCCGGTCACGGGTTTGCGATGTTGAGACATCTGGCGCAAATTTGTTTAGATCGAGGATACGAAAGACTTCAGTGGTGGGTACTGGACTGGAACCAACCAGCTATTAATTTCTATAAATCTCTGGGCGCGATACCGATGGATGAATGGACAGTTTATCGAGCCACGGGCGATGCGCTAGAAAAAATGGCCGCTGCTAATTCTCCAGCCAATAATCCGTAATATATTTTTCACCTTCGTCGCAGAAGAATGTAACCACATTCTCAACTCCATATTCGGCTTTCAACCGCTTGGCCGCCAACATGTGCGCCCCCGATGAAGGACCCACAAATAGACCGTGAACTCTGGCAAGTCGGCGCATTTCTTCAATCGACTCGTCTGAATGAATATCAACAAATCCGTCCAGTTCATGTCTGTGACGTTCGACAATTCCCGGAATAAAACCATCTGCAATTCCCTCGATCAGATGTTTTGCAACTTCGCCACATAGGATTGTGCAGGACTCAGTTGGTTCCAGAGCAATAACTTTGCAATCAGGGTTCGCCGCTTTCAGCGCCTTTCCCACTCCGATGATCGTTCCCCCCGTGCCAATTCCTCCGATTACTAGATCAGGCAGCACTGGCATCTGTCGCAATATTTCCTGGCCTAACCAATCACGATTCTCATTGACGTTTAATTCGTTGTCGAACTGTTGTGGCGCGAAAAAGCCCGGCTCTTCACCCATCCGACGCGCTTCTTCCAGAGCATCGTTAACGTGGAAGTCCCCCATCGTGCGAACCTCGGCGCCAAAGGCTCTAGAGATCGCGGTGCGCTCTGGACTCATCCCATCTGGCATAACCACAATCATTTTGTAACCTTTGACTGCCGCAACCATGCTCATGGCATTTCCAGTATTGCCACTAGATGCTTCAACAATAGTGTCGCCGGGTTTGAGGAGTCCGGCTTCTTCGGCGTGCTCAATAATATATTTAGCAATCCGAGCTTTGATCGAGCCCGATGGATTCAAATATTCCATCTTCACCCATATGCCCTCTATCTGTATTAAAGGGGTGTCACCAATTGCATCCAAAATAGTTTTCATGCCAGATTCCCTTCGAATGCCATGAACGTAGAGGCTAACATCCCATCAATCCTTAAGCGCCTTGGAAGGTGAAATCTTCGTACTTTCTAATGGTTTCTAACTCATCAGGTTCCCAAGACTCCAATTTTGGAGCAGCATCCCCCGCACGATGCGCGGTTACATCGCTTAAATGGCCCAACAAAATCGTGGGGCTCCAATCACCTTCCACTCCC
>JANXME010000028.1 GCA_025354785.1 Actinomycetes bacterium
CCACTGGAATATCTCTTGGTATATTCCTGCCGCTGAAGGTCGGCTTCTTTCTTTTTACTCTTATGGAACACACTCTCGATCTCCCGCCTCCGCTCAGCCTCTAGGGCCTCCGCCTTCGCTTCTTCGTGCTGTTTTTTTTGGCGTTCTACTCTTTCATTTTCCTCTTCCCCTAGACGCTTGCGTTCGCGCTCTTTGTGCGCATTGAGGGCAAAGCTTGTACTTCCTCGATTCAGAATATCTTTCGAGGGCCCACTCGAGAAGAATGCACGGGAATACTCCTCGGTTTTGCGGGCTTCCTCAGCTAGGCGCTGGCGGTCAGCTTCCTCTAGGCGAAGGCGGTCAGCTTCCTCTAGGCGAAGGCGTTCTTCTTCAGCTAGGCGAAGGCGGTCAGCTTCCTCTGCTTTCGTTAACCGCTCCTGTTCCTCATGCTCCCTTAGAAGATCCTTAGCCTCTCGATCGAGATCTTCATCAGATAATTCCTCCACCTCCGAACTTGAATATAATGCTAGATCTCTATCCAAATCGTCCTCCTCCCCATCACTCCCGACAGCCCTCGCCTCCCCGGCCCCCACAAGCAAGCACAGGCACAGGCCCCACACCTTCATTGCCCCTTTAAACCCTTCCGTAATTTTCATAAAATCTCCCTAAAGCAAGCGGGAAAATCAACTTTTTCCCCATTTCAAGGGGGCATCATATACCAATAAAACAAAGCAAGTCAAGATTTATTTTAAATAAGTACTAGGGTTTATACTTTTAAGAGAAGACTATCATAAGCAAGGCTAATAGCTTCTATAGGCGTGTGCGCACTTACAGGGCCTTCGCCACGGTAAATGTCCGCATAGAGGCGGGTATTAAACAGGTGCTGGTCGAGGGCTTCGTCGGTGGCAGCAGAATCGTTATGAAACAGCACTAAATGCTTCACTTGGGCTCGGAAGGCCAGTTCTACGGCGGTAATGTTGTTGGAATGACCCCAATTGGCCTTGCTTAGGAGGGACTCAGCAAAGGAATATTGGGCATCGAAAATAAGGATGTCGGCGCGGTCAAAAAAGTCGACAAAAGGATAGCCCGGGAAGGCAGCATCTTCGCGGTGCTCCGCATCGGTAGAATAAACCAGCGTACGGCCCATCGTTTCAAAACGGTAACCATAGGAGCCGCCCGGATGGTCCTGGGCAATACTGCGAACCGATAGGCCTTCTAGCTGGGTAGGCAAGCCCTCCGGCATGATGTCAAAGCGGATATCGGCCCTGAGGGCTTCAAGGCTCACAGGATGACACGGAGTGCTGAACAACATCCGGAAAGCCTGCGGAGCCTCAACATGATGCGTATGAATGATGATTTGGTTGCCCGCTACGTAAAGCGGCAAAAACGACAAAAACCCATGGATGTGATCCCAATGCACATGCGAGAGAAAAAAATGAAAGCGCGAACCCACGCCCTTGTGCGGAACATACTGCTGAGAAAAACTAGCTAGCCCTGAACCCGCATCGCAAAAAAGGTAGGCTAACGGCGTTCCCAGGATTTGTACACAGGCCGTCTGAAAGCCATAGCTTTTACTCACCGAAAACGGGAGCACCGTATCCACAAAAGTAGCCACATCTGCATCGCTGTCAAAACGTAGCCCCTGGGCGCCCTTGATGGCGCTCATCACCTTTTGGCGCGTTAACGCCGCCGCCTGCACAGGACACAAACCACCCCGCGTCCCCCAAAACATCACCTCCATAGCCCTCAGGCATTCATAGTAGAGGCCGTATCCCAATGCAAGCATTTTTTTTGGGGAGGGGTAGAAGGAAGGGCCAAGGGGCACTCGTGCCCCTTGGATCCCCTCCGATAGGCGAATTGTGAAAATGCTACGCATTTTCAGCAATTCGCCTATCG
>JANXME010000057.1 GCA_025354785.1 Actinomycetes bacterium
GTGGCCGATGAGATGAAAGCATTCTTCTTCACCACTAAGCGCATTGATAAGGCGAACGGCCGGCTAATTCTGGAGAAAGTTGTGGCCGCTTCCCGCACTCGCATTTCCGCGCGCGCCCACAAAGATCTACAACGGCGCAAGAATGCGTTGGAGAGCTCTTCCTTGCCTACAAAATTGTCGGATTGTCGCTCCGAAGATGTATCTCGTACCGAACTCTTTATTGTGGAAGGCGAGTCCGCATTAGGCACTACAAAGGCGGCTCGGAATTCGGAGTTTCAGGCAATATTGCCAATACGTGGAAAAATTCTAAATGTACAGAAAGCCTCACTTTCTCAGATGTTGGATAACACCGAATGCGCCTCGATTATTCAAGTAATTGGAGCAGGTTCGGGCAGATCCTTCGAACTCGATGAGGCGCGCTATGGGCGCATTATCTTAATGTCGGATGCCGACGTCGACGGGGCACATATTCGGTGCCTATTACTGACTCTTCTCTATCGCTATATGCGCCCCCTAATTGATGCCGGAAGAGTCTTTGCCGCGATCCCGCCTCTTCACCGTATTGAAGTCATGGGATCAGGCGGCAAGAAGGGCGATTTTCACTACACATATTCAGATGAGGAAATGCGAAAGATATTAGGAGATCTAAAAAAAGCCGACAAGAAGTGGAAAGAGCCCCTGCAACGCTACAAGGGCCTGGGGGAAATGGATGCTGATCAACTTCGAGAGACAACGATGGATCCCCAACATCGAACGTTGCGCCGCGTAACCGTAAATGATGCTGCTGCTGCCGATGCCATGTTTGAATTATTAATGGGAAATGAAGTCGCGCCTCGTAAGGACTTTATTTCTACTGCAGAAATAGATCGCGATCGGATAGATGCTTAAGCTAGCTCTTTAACGCCGTTGGACCGCAGAATCCCTTTATATCCCAGAACTTCTTCCTCACTTACTTCGGTCCATTTGCGTGCCTGTGCCCTCACGCCATGGGTCATAAAGCGATTGACTTTAATGCGAATATTTGGATCTATCGCTAGCAGGAATTCGGCGGTGGCAGCAAGTTCAAGTTCGGAATCATTTTGACGTGGTAGCAGTAGCAGCCGCACCTCATATAGAAGGGATAAATCAGTCAGAATTCTTATTGACTTAACGACCTCACCGTTTGAACTTCCAGTTAAAGCAAGGTGTTTGGTTTCATCCAAAACTTTGAGATCGATCATTGCTCCGTCGGTGACGGGTGCAAGGCGCTCCCAGGTATCTTGTTTGGCACTGCCATTGCTATCGATGAATGTCGTTAAGTGGCAAAGTTCTGGGTCGTCCTTAATCGCCCTAAAAAGCGTGTAAATAAATTCACTTTGCAAGGTGGCCTCACCACCTGAAACTGTCACTCCCGTTATGTAGGGGGTCGATTTTCGAATCTTCGAGAGAACCTCTTCCACAGAAAGCAGTTCTGCGCGCTGCGATTGAAGAGCAATTGTCTGAGGATTGTGGCAAGCCAAGCAGTTGAAATTGCATCCTTGCAAGAAAAGAACGAAGCGATTGCCCGGACCATCAACCCAGGAAAAAGGTATGAAATCAGCTACTAACGCGTGGTGAGCTTTCATTGCTCATGACCCGCTTTACTTGGCGCATATCAACATGAGAATCGGCTACAGAGCCCGCTCCAAGATAGGTACTACCGTGACGGGCCTTGGACATCTTTGCCAAATCAGACTTTCTAACAAGATAGCCGGTGATTCGAATTAAATCATTGCTATCTAAATTGAAAGTGAAATCACGCATTCCGCTCTTAAATGCACCTCGTATTACATCTACCACTGCCTGCGGATTCTTCACTGCAGTCTCGTCAAATGAGAGAACGTCGCTTATTCCAGAGACAAAAAGGTGGTGATGGCGGCTGACTGTCTTCAAATGTTCAATCAACGCGGGCTCGGTACCCACGGGAATGCGGGTGCCAGCTGTCACCCCAATGTCCAAATCGATTCCAGATTGAGAGTGCAGGAAAGCGCGGCCCTTATTTCCTTCGCAATATGGCATTGGTCGCAGAGCCACAATTCTGCCAATCTCGCTTGTAATTCGGTATCCCAGATCGTCAGCAACAGCGCTATGGCCATATGTTCCAATTTGACCATCTCGTTCCATGAGAATGTTTACAGCCTCGGCTAATCCGAACACTCCAGACATTGCAGAGAACTTATCAAGGTCCAGGAGACCTTCCTCGACGAGCCAGTTCGAAGAGTAAAAGTTTGACTCTTCCACTAGGAAGCGAATTCGCGACTCCATGAGTTCGGCGGTGAGCTCGAGATAATGAGGCAGGGTCTGGGTCAGAAAATCTTCAACACCGCCACTATCCGCTAGTGCCACTTCCTTCAGATTAACTCGTACCAAAGTATGTGAGCCGCCCCCAATT
>JANXME010000095.1 GCA_025354785.1 Actinomycetes bacterium
ACTAACTTCGTCTTCTCTTTAGATTCCATTCCAGCAATATTTGGGCTTACGAAGAATGCATACATAGTCACCACTGCAAATATATTTGCGCTTATGGGGCTGCGGCAGTTGTATTTTCTCTTAGAGGGGCTGCTCAAACGATTGGTTTACCTTTCGAAGGGACTGTCAATAATTCTGGCTTTTATCGGAATTAAAATGATTTTTGAGGCGTTGCGCGGAATTGAAATTGAGGAGATCCTCGGTGTTCAAATCCCAGAAATATCCCTTGAAGTAAGCCTGGGTTCGATTGTCGCGATTCTTATCATCACTACAGTGGCAAGCCTTACTGCCACACGTGGGATAGCTGGCGCAGATTAGTCCCTACTCGGAAACAGCGCGCTTTCGCAATGAATCGTGACGAAATTCTTTGGACTTTTCGTGAATCTTCCTAATTTGCAATTCGAAGTTCTTAACGGCTAGATCAAAAGCAGCCACATCGTTAAAGGCTGCCGCTTGGGCACGCAAGAGCGGACCAGCCCCATGTGATGTCAAAATAACGCGATGAGAAAATTTTCCTTGCCGTGGATTTGCTTCATGAATTATTTCCACCTCAACTCGATCTATTGTCACGCTAAAACGATTCATAGAATTCAATTTTTCTTCAGCGATTCCTTTGAAATCTTCCGCTAATTGCCCTTGACGAGTATGGATAACAATTTTCATGCACTACCCCTTATCTCTAAAACCCACTTTGCCATATTCCCAAGGTCTGGGGAAGGACTAGACAACTTAAAATAGAAAAATTTTGAATTGACGCTCATCTTGCAGCAATGATCACCAGGACCGTTGCAATAGCCGCGTATACCAGTGCCTCTAAGCCCGTTTTTAGCGTCCGCACTCGGTCAGCTCTAAGATCGTCCGGGTCCAGAACTTTGGATAATTCCGCAGGTGCACCGAAATTGAAGGTTCCGGCCAATCCGAAAGCAAGACAAAAACGACGCCTGGTTTGAAACCAACTTATCGATGTGAGCAAGAATGGAAAAAATATTATGGTCCTCATTCCCGCCGGGGCATCAACCAAAATAAAATAAACCAAAGTAAGTAATGAAAGTATCGCTCCAAAAATTCCCACATTTTTGCGGCGGCGAACTTCAGGTCCCCCGATATTGCAACTGCCAGGCAGATAATCAGGCATCTTCAAATTCGTCTTCATCCACCCATACGCTCTGCGGGCCATCTTCTTGTTTTTCAATCCAAGATAAAAATGACCCAACGGCGCGGAAGGAGAGCATTGCCAACGCAATGACTCCAGAGACCCGTCGGATGAATTTGAACATGCCCTAAAAATACTCTATTTCCCTGAGAGCCACCTGCTAATTAGCGCTCCGTTGGCTAGTGTCCTTCTATGGCTCAGATTTGTTCCAGGGCCTGCGAAATATCGCGCCAAAGATCCTCGATATTTTCACAACCTACGGAGAGGCGAATCAGCGATTCAGGAACGCTCTCGCTCTCTCCTGCCCAACGACGGCGACGTTCCCAGAGCGATTCAATCCCTCCCAGGCTGGTGGCATGAGTGATTACCCTGGACGAATCGCAGACCATTTCTGCCTCGATGGCGCCTCCATGAAGGGTGAACGAGAGCACCGCCCCAAAGCCGCGCATAAAACTCTTAGCGCGGAGGTGATATTCATTTTCTGGCAAACCCGGGTAATTAATTTTTGCGATCTTGGGGTGAACTTGCAGTCTTCGGGCAATTTCTGCGGCGTTTTCCTGCGCCTTCGAAAATCGCAGCGGAAAAGTTCTAATTCCGCGAAGCGCCAACCAAGCCTCAAAGGGGCCGGCAATTGCCCCGCCAATTTTGCGAGCATCCGATAATCTTTGGAAGAGCGCAGGATCCTTTATAGATAGCGAGCCAAGCACAATGTCACTATGGCCGCTCAAATATTTAGTTAATGAATGGGCAACAATATCTGCACCCATTAGCAGCGGTTGCTGTATGAGCGGGGTCGCAAAGGTATTGTCGACCCCCACCCCGCAGCCGTGAGATTTGGCAGCTGCAATTAATTTAGGAAGATCCACAATTTTTAGGCTCGGGTTGGTGGGCGATTCCAGCCACAAAAGCGCACTTCCCGGAATTGCGGCCAGCACCTCATCGGTATTGGCAATATCTACTAGGCGAATTTCAATTTTTCCGGCGGCATCTAGACCACGCAATAAATTCATCACTCCGCTGTAACCCTGGTCCGAGGCGGTCACTACCGCCCCAACTGGTAAGAGGGAAAAGACCGCGTTAATTGCCGCCATGCCAGAGGAGAAAACTAAAGTGGGGCCAGATTCGAAAGCGGCGATCGCGCTCTCTAGGGCAGACCAAGTTTCATTGCCGTAACGCCCATAACCAACTTCTCCACCAGCATGCAACGTTGCGTTCAGAGAAATCGGAGGGTTCAAAGGACCATCTGATGTTGGGGAAGGTCGTCCGACCTGTATTGCCAAAGTCTCTGGATGCGGGAAGTCGTTTTCACTCATCGCTTTACCCCAACGATTCTCTCTACCGCTTCACTCAATATTTGCGGACTGGTTGCAAAATTCAAACGGGCAAACCCCTGGCCGGCCTCACCAAAGCCGCGGCCATCCAGAATCGCGACCCGACCTCTTTCCAGTATCACCTGGGCAGGATTAATACCAAGATTGAGTGCTGAAAGATCTAACCAGGCCAAATAGCTATTTTCTGGAATCCGAAATTTCACTTCTGGGAGGTTGTTTTGCAAGAGATCAAAGAGAAAATGACGATTATAATCCAAGGTGCTTACCACGGAATCTAACCATTGCCCACATTCAGCAAAAGCAGTTGCCGCAGCAAAGCCACCCAGCAGTGAAGCGCGATAGTGCGTCGCAATCGGCAACCTGGCCAAGACAGCATCCATGGCGGCTCCATCGCTTATGACAAGGGCACATTTCAATCCAGCAATATTCCACGCTTTGCTCGCAGCTGTGACCGTAATACCCACTTGCTTGGCACTTTCCCCAACCGAGAGCAATGGGGTGAAGGTGGATTCGGCGAAAGTCAGCGGGCCATGAATTTCATCGCTAATCACAATCACCGAATATTCTTTAGCAAGTTCGGCGATCTTGACTAACTCGTCGCGCGAGTAAACTCTTCCCAAGGGATTATGCGGGTTACAAAGCAGATGAACTTTTACGCCGGATCGATAGGCAAGTTCAATATCTGAAATTTCAAGTTGCCACCCGCTTTCATCTTGCACAAAAGGCAAATCAACTTTCAGCAGTCCAACCTCCGCTATCCAGTTTGAAAAATTGTGATACACGGGCGAATTTATTAGGACTTTATCACCAGGGCAGGTAACCAATCGCAAAACTTCCACTACCCCAACACCCACATCGGTAACCACGTGAACCTGTTTTGGATCAACCTCCCAATTCATACGCAGCCGGGCGTGCTCTGCAAATGCTTGTGGCAATTCTGGGATCTCCCCTAAATAACCTAGATCCGATGAACTCACCATCTCTAAGAGAAGTTGGCGAATCGGCTCGGCAACTGGAAAATCCATTTCTGCAACGGGAAGGGGCAGAACATCAGTTGGAAAGTCGCGCCATTTGGTGCTGCGATGAGTCCGCAGTTGAGCCAGCGAAGGGGCTTGAATTCGGGAGCCAACATCGGGCATAAGCATGGTGCAAGTATTACATTCTGCGGGTTGAGTTACGAACGATTAATGTGGTTGGTAAGTTAATGGAGGCCATCGTTGAATCTGGTTTACGCAATTTCTCCATAATTGCCTGACCTGCAATTTCCCCCATCAACTGAACGGGCTGTTCTATAGTCGTTAAATCCGAAAATTCAGCCATCTCGTGGCCATCAAAACCGATTATCGAAATATCTGCGGGTACTTTTAGACCATGACGGCGGACAGCCTGCATGGCGCCTATTGCCATTTCATCGGATTCGCAGAATATTGCTGTGGGACGATTAGGTCGGGCCAATAATTCATCCATCGCTCTTGCACCGCCATGCATTGTGAAATCTCCGTGCACCTCACGAATTGGCAACCACTTCAAGCCATTTTCTGCCAGAACTTGCATAAAGCCAAGCCTGCGATCTTGCGGAACGCTAAAGTTAAAAGGATCATCCGGCCGGCCAGACATGAGCGCAATCTCTTTGTGGCCTTGGTTTACTAAATGCTGAGTTGCGGTACGAGCAGCTGCGACGTCATCTATGGCAACACTGGCACAGCCTTCATGATGCATACCGACTAGAGCAATAGGAATACCTAAACTCAACATCGAATCAAATTCCTCCTTTTTCGGAGGCAAGGAGATCACGATGATGCCATCCACTCGACCTTTAAGAAGTTGATGTTGGAATAAGCGTTCGCGACCTTTCATATGGCTGAAGTTATAGAGCAGAAGATCAAAGCCTGACTCACGCAGGGCTTGCTCGGCGCCATGAATTACCTGTGAAAAATACCAATTGGCTATATATGGTGCCACGACGCCAACGCTATGGAGCCGCCCATTTGCCGTGCGCACTTTTTCGATTCCAATTGGATAATCCAGTTTTTCTGCCGCGGCCACAATCTTGCGACGGGTTTCTTCATTTACATGATGCATGCCGCGCAAGGCGCGAGAGACGGTGGCAGTAGATACGCCAGCCAGGTCGGCAATCTCTTTAATCCCAGCCATCGCTTCCTAACTTAGAAAAGTCTGTAAATGTCTAGATTCTCTGCAACTTATCCTGCAATTAAGCAAAAATAGTGCAAAAGGCTGATTCTGAACAGGGGTAAGGCTAAATTAGTGCAATGAGCCAACAAGTGAGCACAAAAATTGAAATTCAAATTGATAATCGCAATCGAGCCACAGCCCTATTTAGGATATTCATGGCCATCCCAACTGCGATCTTTATCTCCACATTCTCTGATTACACGACTAATTACGATTATGCCGCGGGGATATTCGTGCTCCCAGTTGTCCTTACTTTAGTTTTCCGAGGCGTCTACCCCTCATACATATTAAATTTTAATAAGGCATTTATGAACTTGTCTCTACGCGCAGCCGCATACCTTTTCTTGCTAACCGATGAATACCCCACCATCGAAGCGAATGAAAAATTTACCGTGGAGTTTCCCGAGATTGAAGGCGGAAAAAAACTCAGTCGCGGACTGCCACTTGTAAAATGGTTTCTTGCGATTCCACTTTACATAGTCGGAATTGTTTATGCACTCTATGCCCTAATGCTGACCTTGGTCGCATGGATTACCATTGTATTTACAGGTGTCTATCCAGAATGGTGCGCCGCTGGTGTAATTGGTACAGCGTCATACTGGAATCGTGTTTACGGATATGCGTTCGTTTTGGTAACCGACGAATATCCAAGTTTCTCTCTTTAGAAGCCTAGTCGATGAGCGTTTCTCTTCATAAGATGAAGAGCGCCGTGGGAGAAATTTGCGAGGCAGACAAACGTTTCGTTCCGATTGTTGCCACGCACGGAATATGCACGATGGGTCGATCAATCTCACAAGTCTCTCATTTTGAATCACTGGTGGAGTCAGTGATCTCCCAACAGCTTGCGGTACGAGCCGCCGACACAATTCACGCACGCCTATTGGCACTCGCGAATGGAAAGATTACGCCACAGCGAATATCCAAATTACAACCAGAGCAGATGCGGGCGGCCGGACTTTCCGGGGCAAAAACCAAAACCATCATGGGTTTAAGTGCCGCAACCTTGAGCGGCGAAGTTGCGATCAATGATTTACATCTCCTAGATGACGAAATAGTTTTCGAAAAACTAACGTCGCTTTGGGGCATTGGACCTTGGACAGTGGATATGTTCATGATGTTTCAGCTCGGCCGATTGGATATTTGGCCAACAGGTGATCTAGGGGTTCGCAGGGGCTGGGAGAGAATCCATAATCTAAGGGCCCAAATCGAGCCTGCGAAACTCCATTTACGCGGGGAAAAGTTTCGCCCTTATCGCAGCGTAGTTGCCTGGTATTGCTGGAGAGCCTTAGAAAATAAATAGCCTCACCTTGGCTCCAATAAGAGCGAGACCGAGTTGATACACCATCGTTGATCGGTGGGAACGTCATAACCCTCACCTTCGAATACATGGCCAAGGTGCGAACCACAATTTGCGCACTGCACTTCGGTGCGCACGCGCATTCCCAACGAGCGATCTTCAATCAAAATAACGGCGTCATCTTTAGTTGGGGCATAGAAAGAGGGCCATCCACAACCTGAGTGAAATTTAGTTTCACTTCGAAAAAGTTCCGCGCTGCAGGCCTTACATTTGTAGACGCCAACCGTCTCCGTATCAACATACTCGCCTGTAAAGGGCCTCTCGGTTGCCGCGTTCCTTAATACATCATATGAAAGCGGATCTAATTTCTCTTTCAGAGCCTTCTCATCCAGGGACGCGGGAAAGTCCTTTGCTTTAGACATGTTGCTCCTTTGGAAAAGCGATTCCAGTTGTAGAGTGACAGTCGTAGCCATTTGGATTCTTTTTTAAATATTTCTGGTGGTAATCCTCCGCCAACCAATAGGTGACGCCGTCGGAAGGCAATATTTCGGTAACTATCATTCCTAAGCCAGCGCGGGTTAACTCCGCCAGATAAATATCACGAGTTTGAATAGCTTCACTCAACTGTTCGGCAGTGGTGGTGAATATGACGCTGCGATATTGAGACCCAATGTCATTGCCTTGTCTATTAAACGATGTCGGATCATGGATTGTCCAAAATTCTTCCAGCAAGCGACGATAAGTTACTTTCTCTGGATCAAAGTCGACGCAGGCGATTTCAGCATGCCCAGTTACACCGGTGCAGACTTGTTCGTAGCTTGGATTGGGGCGGGTTCCGCCCATGTAGCCAACGCTTGTTTCAGTGACGCCATCAATTTGCCAGTAACGTCGCTCTGCACCCCAAAAGCAACCAGTCGCAAAATATGCTCTCTCCATCGACCTATCCTCTCCTTGGTGTCGCTGCCCGACTACTTTGGCGTAAATCTGCACGAATGTGCAACTGCCTTTATCCAATACGCAACGCTGCTTCCCCGACTCGCGGAGCGATATATATCACCCTGCCGCTTGGAAATATTTTTGCTCAATTCCTTGTTTATAGACCTATAAGCAGGGACAATTATCGGCTTAGGCCCGCTCTTTAGGTCTGATTTAGCTTCCAACGTGCATTCGTCCACCCTGGCTAAGGGCCGTTTTCTAAGGAAAGTGAAGGTGACACCGTGGACTGGCGCCACCAATCTGCCTGCCGTGATGAGGATCCGGAGCTTTTCTTTCCCGTTGGTAACACCGGACCTGCCATCTCTCAAATTGAAGAGGCAAAAAAGGTCTGCAACCGCTGCATCGTAAAAGACGCCTGTCTGGCCTGGGCCTTGGAGAGCGGGCAGGATGCTGGCGTGTGGGGTGGGCTTTCAGAGGATGAACGCCGCGCCCTCAAGCGCCGCGCAGCTCGAAACCGTGCGCGCTTGATGGAGCAGAACCAGCTTCGTTAGACGGGAAATTCCACTCTAGCCACCGTTCCACGGCCCTTGCCCTGACTTTGGCCGTTGCCAGGTGAACTGAAGGTCAAATTTCCGCCTAACTCATTTTCGGTTAACGTTCTAACAATATTAAGACCAAGGTTCGAGGATGCAATTGGGTCAAAGTCGGATGGTAAGCCCACTCCGTCGTCAAAAATCTCCATGGCGCATAGCTCCTCGCCCCTCTCTACGGTGATTCTCAAAAAATCTCCGGATTGACTTAGGCCATGCTCCAAAGCGTTATGGATGAGTTCGGTCACCACCAGCGCCAATGGGGTCGCAAGACGGGGTTCCAAGGAGCCAACTTCCCCTACCCGCTCGATCGATATTTGCGCCATCCGGGGGCTCAACTCACGCGCGTTTGTAACCAATCTATCAATCACGTCATCGAAGGCCACCGTCTCCTCTGAACTTCCAGAGAGAGTCTCGTGTACCGTGGCAATTGAGGCGATGCGTCGAACCGCCTCCTCCAGCGCAGCACTGGCTGCTGGATCTTCTATTCTGCGGGATTGAAGTCGCAAAAGTGCCGAAACCGTCTGCAAATTATTTTTTACACGATGATGAATCTCTCTGATCGTCGCATCCTTTGTAACGAGTTCGCGATCTCGTCGGCGAACCTCCGTGATGTTGTGCAAAAGCACTATCGCACCAACCCGATCAGAACTTAACATCAGTGGCATCACCAATAAGTCCACCGTTCCGGATGCATTTTCACACTCCACGCGCCGCAACGCTTTTCCACTGAGAGAACTTCTCATCGCCTCCTCGTGTGCGTCGTGGCTGGGTTTGGAGAGTGTTTCCGCAATCGCCCCGAGCGAAAAACTTTCTAACTCATTAGCCCAACCCAATCGACTAAATGCCGAACGTGCATTTGGGCTAGCGTAAGAGATTACGCCATTCACATCTAGCCTTATTAGCCCGTCACCCACCCGTGGCAAGGGATCAAAAACTGCGATGGCGTCGGGATAAGGAAAGGTGCCTTCGGCTACCATTCGATAAAGATTATTTGCAATCTCTCGATAATTTAGCTCTAGTCGACTTGGGGATCGCATTAATTCCGCATTTCGATGACGAGATATCACCGCTACAACTTGCCCACTTACTGATACTGGAATCGTTTCTTCCTTAATGAGCAACTCCCCAACAAACTCTGGTTCGGAGTCACGCAATATTTCGCCATTTGAAAGGGCGGCATCGATGCGTCCTCGCTCCCCCCATCCGATTTCATCTCCGATCACCTCATGAGTAAATACGGTGGCGGCAGTTGTGGGCCGGATATGGGCCACCGCAATGTGACCAGTAGGCCAGCTTTTGCTGTCTTTGCGTAGCGGAACCCACAAAATTAGATCGGCGAAAGAGAGGTCTGCCAGCATTTGCCAATCGGCGGTTAATTCATGCAAGCGATGAATCTGGGTTGGGGTTAGCGCGCTCCTACCAATGATGAGGTCTTCTAAGCGAGCCACTTTGGAAGCTCCGCCCCAACTTCTTG
>JANXME010000099.1 GCA_025354785.1 Actinomycetes bacterium
GAGAACACAATCAACCTGTGACCACGCCAAATCCGTTACCAACTCCACAGTATCTTCTAACTCAGCGCCTTTTTGAGATTCACTCACCTCTACTGCTAAAACAAAACCGTAGCCATCAGACCTAGCAAGAGCGGCTCTCGAATCTTGGGCCGCCCTGTAAGAGAGTTCAAACTCCATCTCTTCCTCATCTGCTCCCAAATTAACTTCTGAAAATAAGGGAGTAAGTGCGTAAGCACGAGTAAAACGAAAAATTCCATCCTTGGAGAATCGCTCGATCTCCTCTGGGGTAACCGAAATGTACGCACGCACCTAGCAAGGATATAAGGAATTAACCTACGAGAGAGACCGCTAACCTTGCAAGGGCACGACGTAGGGAAGATCGTTCACTAACTTCAATGAGCGTGGCTCGCTCAGCTTCCGCCTTTTGCATGGCCGCAGAATCTTTGGGAAGGACAATTTTGCGATGTGGATTGAACGCCGAATTTCTGGAGAAGAAGTTGGCTTCCTTTGCGGCTCCTTTTCGACCCGCTTGGCGCATATTTAGAAGAAAACTCACCCTTGCATGAATTGCTGTGCGAACCAAGCTGTTTACCAATACCTCAAATCGATGCAGAGAGAGCAAGTCTGTCTTGCCGACAAAGATAATCTCTTCTGCATTTTCGCAGGTCCAATGCACCATCGTCGCGGTCCAGCGCCTATCAGTTTGAGAATCGGAAAATTCCTCGATAGAGCCTAAATCGACAACCACATAATCAAAATTGTCCATTACAAAATCTAGATATTCTGAAAACAGTTCATATCGCGGCTTTGAAAATTCAGAGGCTTGTAGATGGGTCGTGATTGGGTGCGAAAAATCCCCCCGATCCAAATTGTGCAATCCGAGCAAAGTTGCGATAGACGGTGAGCGAAGATCTGCATCTATGAGGAGGGTCTCTCTCTGGTTAGCGCTTAACTCCATCGCCAAATTGATTGCGATACTCGTGCATCCGGTGGTGCCGGCGGGGGATGCAATGGCAAAAACACGGGCGCGTTTACTCTTGCGGTCGACGATGCTACTGCTGCGCAAAAGCGGTGCCCGTACAAATCCTCGAATGTAACTAAGTAGCTCGGTGACATCTTTTGGAATGGGCAAAAGATTTGGGTAATCCGACGTTGCACCTGTTTTGCTAGTAAAACCCACAACATGTCGGACTTGGCTCTTGTACTTCAATATATCTACGGGCGAGAGACCAACTAAGTCCGATGAGAAAAGAAGAACCACATCCCGATCAGGAGAAGCATCGCTTTCAAAAAAGTATTTTAAGGAAGCAGAATCGAGCGCTCGATAAATAACGCTCCAGCCCTCATTAAATAACGCCCCGGCAACAAAACCTTCGAACTCGGCGTCAGCTATTGCGGTTACTATAACTGGAGGAGAGATTTCAGCCATTAACACGTACTACGACAAGTCGACCCGAAGAAGTGGCGTTTAAGACTTTAAGAACGTCGATGGGCCTAACCGACAAGGAAAGGGAAATATTGGCCCCCAAATTCTCGCCCTTCTTGTCCACTCCTATTATTGAAACCTTTTCTAAGATTAGGGAGGGCGTCACGACAGTCCCAATCAAGCGCGGGTCCCCCACTTGGTAGAGGTTTACGATCTCACCCACAACTAAATCGGCAGGCAAGTCCGCAGAAAGAATACTTACCGGAACCGCGCTAAATTGCATGCTTTCTAGGTTGGCGGAGATGGCCGCTTGAGGAATTAGCTCACCTGCTCCAATTTTTCGCGTAACCGTAAACCTTTCGAATTGATCATCGACTGATAGGTATAGGCGATTGAAGGTATACAGAGCCGCACGTCGCTCCACCAGATCGCTAGAGGAAATCACCACTCCTGGAATCAGCGCTGATTTCGTTATCCAATAGGTTTTGCTGCGATTTGCGGCCATGGAGAGAAAATAGGCTGACAAAAAAGAGGAAATTATTAGCACGATTGCGAAAATTAGACGGATTGGCGCTTTCTTTCTATAACTTCTCATAAGGGGCAAGTAAATAGACTCAATTCCGTTTAGTGCTCTTTCTTTCCACAGCCATCAGTTCGGATGAGTTAGAAATACATCTAATGGTGGAGGTCAGCCTGCATCGCAACGGGAATCTTGTCTTCATGACAACTTCAAAGATAGAAGCAAGAAACTTAGCCTTCATAGGCTCTTCATTTAACGAACCTGAACTCTGGGACCATCCCATGTTGGATTTATATAGCAGTGGTCGTGAAATATATTCACCGCCAAAACCTCTTCTCTATTCGATACCAACAAATTTTGGTGAAGACTTTGATCCAGAGTTTGCTCCCCGACCGACTTCAGCAAAAGAGCTTCCTGATTTACAAACGTGGACTCTACGCTTTGGAGTAAGTGTTTTAGAAATTTGGGCAGCAAAACGTCAACCCGCTCAACTTGCTCGTTGGTGCCATCACACGGTTTATTCCGAACTCGTCAAGAAAGTTGGATCACAAAAGGTCGTGGGGCGAATCAGAAAGTTATACCAATGTGAGCCCTTAGATGGCATTAGCGAATCAACCCTTACGATTCGATTTGACGATCGCGTGAGATCCTTGGCCATCCGCTTTGAGGGCATCGATGGTAGGTGGCTTTGCACCTCACTTACTCTGCTTTAGCGCCAAGCCGGGGGCAGCGGCCTTAAGTTACGCGGCGGCTCCATGACAACGCTTATATTTTCTTCCGGAGCCGCAAGGACATGAAGCGTTGCGCGATATGCCTTCAGTGCGCTTAACTCCGTTCTCGTCAGAAGCCGAATATTGAAGATTCTTAGGCGCAGAATGTACCTCGAGCCCTTTCCCGCTTACTTGATGGCTCGTCTCTTCGACTGAAACTTCAATGTTAAAGAGATAGCCCGCCATCTCCTCCTTAATTGCATCCATCATTGCCGAAAATAGTGAATAACCCTCATTCTGATATTCGACGAGCGGGTCTCGTTGCGCCATGGCGCGCAATCCAATCCCCTCTTGCAGATAGTCCATTTCATAAAGATGTTCCCGCCACTTACGGTCAAGGACAGAGAGCAAGACCTTTCGTTCCAATTCGCGCATTACCTCCGCGCCTAGCGACTCTTCTCGCTGCACATATGCCTGGCTGGCATCATCGAGAACTCGCTGACGCAAATAGTCCACATCAATTCCAGCCCTGCCTCCCAACTCTTTTTCCAAATCTTCAACCGAGAAGGAAATCGGAAATATCGTCCGTAGCGCTGTCCAAAGCGCGGCCAAATCCCAATCTTCCGAATATCCACCCAGCGTCGCAGTATCTACGTAGGCCGAGAGAGTGTCCTGCAAGAAATCTTGAACCTGATCCTTAATATCTTTGCCTTCAAGCACGAGACGTCGTTCTCCATAAACTACTTGGCGCTGACGATTCAAAACATCGTCATACTTGAGAACATTCTTACGGATTTCAAAGTTTTGCGCCTCTACCTGCGTCTGAGCCGAACGAATCGCGTTGCTTACCATTTTTGATTCAATGGGCTGATCGTCGGGAATTCCAGCGGCGGATAAGAAGCGTTCCACCATTCCTGAATTAAATCGACGCATTAAGTCGTCTTGCAAAGATAAATAGAAGCGTGACTCGCCTGGATCTCCCTGGCGGCCCGAACGTCCGCGGAGCTGGTTATCGATACGACGCGACTCATGCCTCTCTGTACCCAAAACGTAGAGACCTCCCAAAGAGATTACCTCTTCATGCTCTTTTGCAACCGCCGATTTTTGTTTGGCGATCTCATCAGGCCAAGCTTTTTCGTACTCCTCAGGAGTATCTACTGGGGATAAACCGCGCCGTTGCAGTTCGAAATCAGCCATAAACTCAGGGTTGCCACCCAGCATGATGTCGGTTCCACGTCCTGCCATATTTGTGGCTACCGTCACAGCACCTGTTACGCCGGCGCGCGCAATAATCGCGGCTTCACGTTCGTGGTGTTTGGCGTTTAGAACTTCGTGGGCAACTCCATTTTTGCGCAGGACCGCGGAGAGCTCTTCAGATTTCTCTACGCTTACGGTACCAACCAATACAGGTTGGCCTTTGCGGTGGCGTTCGACAATATCCTTGGCGACTGCCAAAAATTTCCCAGCTTCCGATTTATAAACTAGATCAGCTTCATCGCGGCGGATCATCTCGCGATTTGTAGGTATTGGAACCACTCCGAGTTTGTAAATCTGATGAAACTCCGCAGCCTCCGTCATAGCGGTACCAGTCATACCCGATATTTTTTCGTATAGACGGAAATAGTTCTGCAAAGTAATAGTTGCCAAGGTCTGATTTTCGTCCTGAATTTCAATGCGTTCTTTAGCTTCTAGGGCTTGGTGCATGCCCTCGCTATAGCGGCGTCCTGCAAGAATACGACCGGTGTGCTCGTCGACGATTAAGAGTTCGCCATTCATGACTACGTAATCTTTGTCGCGCTTAAACAATTCTTTGGCGCGTACAGCATTATTTAGATAGCTGATCAGTGGAGTATTTGCTGCTTCATATAGATTTTCAATGCCCAGCAACTCTTCCACTTTTGTAACGCCTTCTTCTAAAATGCCAGAAGTCTTCTTCTTTTCGTCGATCTCATAATGAAGATCGCGGACCAATTTCCCGGCGATGGTATTAAATTCCACGTACCATTTAGTGGCTTTGTCGGCCGGTCCGCTAATGATCAGAGGTGTTCGAGCTTCATCAATGAGAATCGAGTCGACTTCGTCGACGACTGCAAAAAAGTGCGCACGCTGTACACATTCTTCCAAAGTCCAAGCCATATTGTCTCGAAGGTAATCAAATCCAAATTCATTATTAGTGCCATAAGTTATATCGCACGCATAAGCCACGCGACGCTCGGATGGGTCCATCGAGCCCAAGATCACTCCTACACTCAAGCCCAGAAAACGATGGATTCGTCCCATCCATTCGCTATCGCGCTCGGCTAAATAATCATTGACGGTTACAACATGCACGCCGCGACCAGTCAGGGCGTTTAGGTAAGACGGAAGAGTAGCCACCAAGGTCTTTCCTTCTCCCGTGCGCATCTCCGCAATATTTCCGCGGTGAAGCGCCACGCCACCCATAATTTGAACGTCATAGTGGCGTTGTCCCAGAGTTCGCTTCGCTGCTTCGCGCACCACCGAAAAAGCCTCAGGCAAGATGTCATCCAGAGTTTGGCCAGATGCCAATCGATCCTTAAAAGTAGTTGTAATCGCCCGCAACGCATCATCGGAGAGGGCAGAAATCGCCACCTCATGTCCGTTAACCGCGTCGACGACCTTGCTAAGTTCGCGAAGAACTCGTCCTTCTCCGGCGCGCAGGATGCGATCTAATAATGCAGGCATTCAACTACCTTTCTTTTTCAGGCTCTATCGTAGAGGTTAAGCAACAAAGGCAGTAATCCCAGCAAGAACTCGTATACCGCCACTTTCCAGCGTTCGAATAGCCTCTTTCATAGTCGAGCCAGTTGTCAGGAGATCATCGGCTAGTACGACTTCAGGCAACGTCTGAGGAACACGGCGGCCCGCACTACGAATTCCTAAGGCGCCTACCAAATTCTCTCCTCTGGCCCGTGCATCCAACGATGATTGATCACGAACTTTGCGTGTATGGAACAAAATATTCCGCCCTGCTATTCCTTGGCTTTGGTCCATTTGCTCCAAAATATCTTGCATGTAATTTCTGCCTCGCCTTCGTCCAGAACGGGCCGTCGAAGGAATCGGAACCAAAAAATGGGTATGTCCAATTTTTTCAAAAGCTTGACGTGCAGAGAAGATTAACGCCTCCATTACAAGTTCGTCGGCTTGCTTGACACCGTCCTCTTTTGAAGCCAGCAAGATTCTTGCAATGGAGCTCGAATATTGGAGAGATGAGAAGATGGGAATTTGTCCAATGTATGTTAAACGTCTTCCCAGATTCCATTCAGAGCGGCATGCCAGGCACAACCCTTGACTGAGAGATCCACATCCCTGGCAGCGCGGCGGAAAGATTAAATCGCGAAAACTCCGCTCTTTCTCCACTGGCTAATTTTGGGGTGCCACGTTGCTTCGAGAAATAGATGCTTCTTGTTTTGTGGAAACGTAGTCGTCAGGCACCAACTTTATTAACCTGGCATCCACTTCCCCTCCGTCACGCCGTGGCAGAGTCAGAACAAAGTGGGCGCCTTGTCCTGGTCTTCCCCAGGCCTCTAATTCGCCATTGTGTAAGCGCGCATCTTCTAATGAAATCGAAAGTCCTAACCCAGTTCCACCGCGCACCCGAGCTCTGGAAAGATCCGCGCGCCAAAATCGATCAAAGACTCTGAAGGCGCTCGACTCATCTAAACCAACCCCATGATCGCGCACGCCGACCGCAACCACTGTTTCGGAGGAAGTCACATTAACTTGAATCGGCTTGCCATCGGAATATTCGATCGCATTGGTAAGTAAATTCCTCAGGATTCGCTCAACTCGGCGAATATCCGCGTTCACAAAGATTGAGCGATTTGGCTCAATTAAGTCAATTCTAGTTGAACTCTCTCGGGCTAACAGGCTCAAATCAGAAATACATCGTGAGGTCAAACTAACTAAATCAAACTCCACCATTTCGAGAACAGCGACTTCAGCGTCAAATCTACTTACCTCCAGCAAATCCTCCAGAAGCCGCTCGAAGCGATCTATCTGGGCTACAAGCAACTCAGCACTTCGCGCAATGTTTGGATCGAAATGATCTTTGGATTCATAAATAACTTCAGAGGCCATGCGGAGTGTAGTAAGAGGGGTACGCAACTCATGCGAAACATCCGATACAAACCGTTGTTGCACTCGAGATAGATTCTCTAAGCGCGAAATCTGCTGTTGGAGCGATAGCGCCATCTCATTAAAAGAGGTACCTAGTCGAGCAATCTCATCTTTGCCAACAACACGCATTCTTTGGTCAAGGTTTCCGGCAGTGA
>JANXME010000121.1 GCA_025354785.1 Actinomycetes bacterium
TCACTGCCAGGTGGTCGAGGACATATTGAAAGGCAGCGGCTGCAGCTGCACTATTGCCGGCGGCCAACTTAGGGCTAAACCTTTCTCCAATCGCATCCTGCACTGATTTCAGAGTGACAATTTTGGTTAGGGCCGCGAAGGCACCTAGAAGTACGGCGTTGGGAACGGGGCGTCCTAAATGTTCCATTGCGATTTCGGTGGCGGGAACGGTGATCAGACGATCCTGAGTTGAGGCGAACTTACCAAGATTTAAATCCACAAATGAAAATTTGGAATTAATGACCACGAAACCAGTGGGATTGAGTCCGCTAAAAACATCAATTGCGCGCAACAAAGTTTCATCCTGCACGATTAGTGCGTCGGGCGCCATTACGGGTTCGCGCACGCGGATGGGATTATCTGCAATTCGGGCGAAGGCAACGACTGGGGCGCCGGTTCTTTCGGATCCAAAACTTGGAAAGGCTTGAGCATGGCGACCTTCATCAAAAGCCGCCTGGGCCAATAATTCCGCGGCGGTAACTACACCTTGCCCGCCGCGACCATGAATACGCACTTGAAACATTGGTGGCCTCTCCTAACACCGGCTTACAGTTGGAAGCCTTCTCTAAATGATTTGGCAACGCAAGGTATAAATGCCAATTGCGACTTAATTCACTGTCTTGTTGCCCACATTTATTATGCGCAGACCCTTCAGAAGAATTTACGACAATGCGGTGTAATTGCGCGTTGAAGCACGAGTTGGAGTCCAGTAGCGGAGATAATTGGCCTGTGAAGATAACGGGGCGCGTTAAAGCAAATAGGCAACCAATAAAAGGTTGGGGTGCGCAGCGCGGAATGGTGCTCGCCATATCCATGACATTGCTAGGGCTAGCACTCACTCCTATCGCATATGCGACAACCACAATCTTTGGACCCTTCCCCCCGATCACTACTGCGATGGGAGTTGGAAAACTTGCCGTCACCCCGCCCACCACTAATTCTCCTGGCTCGTGGTCTTTTTCTTCATCTAATCCAAAGGTAGCTACCGTGGATGGAAATGTTCTAACTATTTTGTCAGCCGGCTCTTCAACAATTACGGCCACGCAAGCCGCAAGTGGAGTCTTTACTTCAAGGTCGCGATCAACGCTCTTGCATGTGAATCCTGGGACGCCGACAGTTGGCGTGTTTCCCTCTCAATCTGTTTCAATAACAGCGGGAACTTTTAAATTGACGCCACCAACTTCGACTTCTGAGGGCCTGTGGACTTTTTCTACCAGCGACCCGTCGATTGCATCACTTGCTGGAAATGTTCTGACTTTACTAGACGGCGGAAATGTAACTATTACGGCAACGCAGAGCAACACATTGAACTGGAACGCGACTGTTGCAAAAATGACATTGACGGTGGTCGCGATCGCCCCAGTACTTGGCACTTTCGGAAGCATCACGATTCAAAAAGATAGCGTTGCAAATCTAACTTTGACGAAGCCAACTTCGACTTCGCCGGGGGCTTGGACTTTTTCATCCTCCAATACAGATATTGCAACTGTCAGTGGAACGACCTTGACCCCGGTTGGAATCGGAACTTCAATCATCACCGCATCGCAAGCACATATCGGAAATTATGCATCGGCAAAAACATCAATGACCCTAACGGTGCAGGGTGTGGTTCCAACAGTGGGATCTTTGGCTAATCTCACAACACCTC
>JANXME010000124.1 GCA_025354785.1 Actinomycetes bacterium
CAAGAAGTCATGTTGGGCTATTCAGATTCCAATAAAGATGCCGGTATTGCTACTAGTCAATGGGAGATCCACCGCGCTCAGCGCCGCCTACGCGATGTCGCTATGAAGCATGGCGTGAAATTGCGTTTATTCCATGGCCGCGGCGGATCCGTCGGTCGCGGTGGTGGACCCACCTATGAAGCGCTAATTGCGCTTCCTTGGGGCTCCATTGATGGTCAGATAAAAATGACCGAGCAAGGCGAGGTCATAAGCGATAAATATTCGCTGCCTTCATTGGCGCGCGAAAATGTTGAACTCTCACTAGCCGCAGCCTTAGAAGCCACCGTGCTTAACCGCGGTCCCCGTCAAAATCCAGAAGATCTTGATAAATGGAGCGCTTGCATGGAGTTGGTCAGTGAAAGTTCTTTTGCTTCTTATCGCTCTTTAGTTGATCATCCAGATCTGCCTGCTTACTTCTACGCATCCACACCGGTTGAACAACTCGGCGAACTCTTTCTGGGATCGCGGCCATCTCGCAGGCCTGATGCAAGTATCGGTCTGGAAGGGCTACGCGCAATTCCATGGGTCTTCGGGTGGACACAATCTCGCCAAATTGTTCCAGGTTGGTTTGGAGTGGGAAGCGGACTGAAAGCGGCTCGCGAAGCCGGAAAAAGCGGCGTCTTAAAACAGATGTTGGAAGAGTGGCATTTCTTTGGCACCTTCATTAGCAATGTGGAGATGACTCTTACCAAAACTGATTTGAAAACCGCCCAACGATATGTCTCGCGTTTAGTACCGAAAAACCTCCACCATTTCCTAGAAAAAATAACCGCCGAGTTCGAACTCACTAAATCAGAAATCTTGATGCTGACTGGCAAGGAAGAATTGTTGGGAAATCAGCCTTTGTTGGCGCGCACTTTGCAAGTTCGCGACGGATATCTCGCACCACTTCATCTATTGCAAGTTAACTTACTGGAGCGAGTACGCAACACGGATGGAGTTGTGGATCCGCTCTTGCGTAGAGCGCTTCTTTTGACTATCAACGGAGTAGCTGCTGGACTTCGAAATACAGGATAAGTAAAAGTTTTATTTAGTTACTGTTTTGGATACTAAAGTACAAGTTGCGACTAGCGCCGTAAAGGCACTGGTGAATGCCGCCGCCTTGTCGGTGTGAATTACAGTATCCAAGTTCGCCGCAGTCACTTTCCATTTCTTATCCAATTTCGCAGCTGCCTTAAAGGACTTAAGCGCCGTGGCCATCGCCAAATTTTCACTAGCAATCGCCTGTTGGGTTCGTTGTTTTGTCTGTTCCGCAGCTGACAATTTTAGGAAGGCGTCATTAATGGACAGTGAGAGTTTCACTTGCTCGCAACCCTTTTGAGCCGCCGCATCGGCCGGTGATATTGGTTTTGTGGCGGCGCTAGCGAAGGAAGATGATCCCGTCATCAGCACAAGTGCAACAAGGAAGGCGAGTAGGGTCTTCTTTGCAGTGATCATCTGCGAACTTTAGCGGTCTAGATGGATTTAGATGTTGAAGTTTTGCTGAGTCTTTTCTAAACCGTTCAAAATCAAGGACTCCACTGCTTCAGCCCCACGTGTGATGAACAGAACAAGCTCTTTTTTCTGCTCGCTTGAGAATTGTTTGAGAACAAAATCTGCCGGATCTTGTCTACCAAGGGGTCGGCCTATCCCCATCCGAATGCGGAAATAATCTGCCGTGTCGAAAGCGGAGGTCAGACTTTTCAAGCCGTTGTGACCGTTGTCCCCGCCGCCAAATTTGGAACGGATTGCTGCAAATCCAATATCAAGTTCGTCATGGATGGCTATAACGTGGTCTGGATCAACCTTGAAGAAATTCGCGAGCGCTTTCATTGGTCCGCCAGATTCATTCATGTAACCGTGAGATTTGGCAACGATTACTGAGGCCGCTTCAGCGCCCGCTCCAAGTTTGAAAGCAGCGGCATCGGTCCGTGTTTTATGTGTACTCCATTTGGCAGAATGTTGCTTTGCCAAAGCATCAACCACCATTTGTCCGATGTTATGACGGGTGAAGGTGTAATCCGGGCCAGGGTTACCCAGTCCAACTACTAGCCAAGCCATCTCTTAAGCGTAACTGCTTGAGTGCGCTTTAGGCCTCTGTCTTCGCGGCGGATTCAGTTGCAGCAGTTGTAGCAGCGGTAGAAGCAGCGGAAGCGGCGGCAGCTGCGGCGGCATCGGCTTCAGCGACATCATCATGGCTAGAACGTACAGAGAGGTGAACCACGGTCGACTTAGGATCGCTAATAAGTGTCATACCTTCAGGGAGTTTTACATCCTCAGCATAAAGCGAGTGTCCGGCAACCAAACCGGTAAGATCCAAGCCTAAGAAGTTTGGAATTGCAGTTGCTTCGGTCTCAACTTCAATAGAAGTGGCGACGTGCTCCAGAATTCCATCACGGTCATGCTCACCTGAAGTGTGAATCGGAACAGAGACAACAACGCGCTCGCCGCGGCGAACGATTACGAGGTCGACATGTTCCAAAGTGCCCTTGATCGCATGGCGAACAACAGACTTAGGAAGAGTGAGTTCTGTTTTGCCATCAACAACAATGTCGAGAAGCACGTTGCTCGTCTTTAGTGCGACGCCTAATTCGCGCGCTGGCAGATTGATGTGGGCGGGCTTTGCACCGTGGCCGTAAATTACTGCCGGGACCAAGCCATCGCGGCGGGCACGACGTGATGCGCCTTTACCAAATTCGGTACGGCTAGCGCCATTGATGCTGATCTCGGCCATTTTCGTTTCTCCCTCTTATTAACCTTCGGATAAATCACGTTGGTTTCGATAAGAGCGCACATCGCACGACTTTATAAAAAAGCCGTCGATTACGGTGTTTACCCTCGCCGGAACGAGCCAAAGGTTAGCGAATTTAGGCGCGAATCGCCAAATCGTCTCGAATTACTCGACCAAATTAGAGCATTTTGAGTTAAGAAAGACCATCGAAGAGGCTGGTGACCGAGCCATCTTCAAAGACTTCCCTTATAGCCCGCGCAAGTAGCGGGGCGATAGGCAGAATTGTTAGGCGATCAAAGCGACTTTCTTCCGCGATTGGCAAAGTGTCCGTGACGACAACTTCGCTGACTCGGGAATTCTTGAGCCTCTCAATCGCCGGTCCAGAGAGAACGGCGTGGGTGGCCGCAACAATAACTTCGGCTGCGCCTTCATTAAATAGCGCGTCAATCGCTTTAGTTATTGTGCCCGCGGTGTCGATCATGTCGTCAATAACAACGCAAGTCTGGCCCTGGACATCGCCAACGACGCGGCCAGTTACCGATTCGTTGGGAATTCTTGGATCGCGAGTCTTATGGATAAAGGCAATTGGACTGCCACCGAGTAGATCAGACCATCGCTCGGCAACCCGCAC
>JANXME010000174.1 GCA_025354785.1 Actinomycetes bacterium
CCGCATTCTTTCTGTCTGATGGTGGCCCAGGCCAAATGGTGGAGGTGGGGCCGACTGACCAAATATTCTCCCGTCCCAAGGACAAGCGAACAGAGAATTATGTGACGGGCAGGTTTGGTTGAGGTCGTCACCAAATGTTCATCTTGGCGTTAGACAGCGTTTAGGCGCCCAGCCCACTTGGTTCACCTGACCAAGTTATTTTTTTCAGAGTAAAAGTTAAGACATACCTACGAGGGGAAGTACATGAAAGCGAATAAGACCTTAAAGATTGTTCTGGCTGCCTTTACAGCGGCAATCTTTGTTGCACAACCAGTTTCAGCCGGGGTTAACCTAACTGGCGCGGGGGCAACGTTTCCGATTCCATTGTTAGATTCCTGTAAAGCAGGCTACGCAGCCGCTTCCGGAAATTCATATACCTATACCGGTGGCGGATCTGGCGCTGGTCGCTCGGCATCGGATAAAGGAATTGGCGATTTCAATTTCTCTGATACACCGCACACGGCATCTACACGTTTAGCTTCAGTAATTCATATTCCGGTAGTGGCCGCTCCTATCGCGGTCATTTACAAACTCAATATCACCAAGACGCTCAATCTTTCACCAGCAACCATAGCTGGCATTTTCGGTGGAACCATCACCATGTGGGATGACCCAGCAATTGTCGCCGACAACAATCGCACAATTCAGTCGGTCACCTACAAAAAGGATAAAGCCGGCGTTGTAGTTAAAGACAAGGATGGAAATCCAGTTGTTGCTAATACGCGTTCAGTAAGAACCATTCTTACTCTACCTTCCAAGAAGATCACGGTTATTTATCGCTCAGATTCATCGGGAACCAGTGGCAACTTTACGAATTTCTTGCGCGGAATGGCACCAACGGTTTGGACTAAAGCGGGAAATAACGCATTCCAGACGAGCTTCCCTGGTGACTTGAATGCGATCGCAAATCTTGGGCGAATCGTTGGCGCCTCAGGATCGGCCGCTGTTTCCGCCCTCTCTGCCAAGACCCCTTACTCCATAACTTATGCGGAGAAGAGTTATGCGGCTGCGAACGGTTTGAAAGTGGCAAACATTAAGAACGCTGCCGGCAATTACCAGGCTCCAGATGCTGGTGGAACATCCGAGTTCTTAGGCGATGCAAAAGTTGATAGCAATGGCATCCTAACCTTCAACTACGCTACAAAAACGCCGGGTGCCTATCCACTTGGAATTGTTTCATACGCTCTAGTCGATACAAAAACGACGAACGCGGCAGATGTAAAGTCATTCCTCAATTACATCTTGTCACCGGCTTGTCCAACAACTTCACCCGCCCTGGAATACACGACCATTGCTGGTTCACTTTTCGCGGTGGATAAAGCGCAAATCGCCAAAATTGGCTAAATATAAGTGTGCGCTAATGAACTGAAAGGCGGTCGAGGAAACTGGGCCGCCTTTCGCATTAAGGAAGAAGTATTGACTAGTAGTGATCTCTAACTTGTAGAACCACAATTACATTCTCAAACACTTGGTAGATTATTCGATCCCTATGGTTGATTCGCCTGGACCAGTATCCAGAAAGTTCATATTTCAATTTCTCAGACTTTCCAATTCCTTTCTCGGGATTAAGGAGTATGGCTGCTATTAGTGTGTCAATCTTGGCTACCATTTTTGGATTTTGAATCTGCCAATATTCCAGATCTTCCTTGGCGGTAGGAGTTAGAAGGATTTCCCGCGAAAATAACTTGCCAGACACTAAGCGTTTGTTTTCTTTTTAGGCTTTTTGGGTGATTTAGTTTTAGTGTTTGAGGGCGAGATAGCCTTGGATAGTTTTTTCCCTTTACTAGCTGGTGTGAGCGGTAATTTGTAGAGATAGAGCTTGCCGTTCCTCATTTCATCAATACTCTTACTGAGGCGCTCGCGATTGGTCGCAGTTCTAAGCAAGTACATGGTCTCGATCATCGACTCCCATTCACTTTCTGAGACTAAAATGGCATTGCCTTTTTTAGAGGTGATGGTTACTGGCTTGCTATCCAAATTAACCTGCTCTATAAGGGGAAAAAGTTGAGATCTTGCCTCAGATGCGGTGATGACCACGGATAGCTCCTTTTTCCAACCAATGTTGGTTGGAGCGCTATTGTACGGTATCTGGTACAGCTCGGGAATGAGAGGTGAAAGGTGCGAATTTCGTGAACTTGCAAGAAGTTAAGCTGTTTGTGCGCCTGGCAGGAATCGAACCTGCGACAACCCGCTTAGAAGGCGGGTGCTCTATCCGACTGAGCTACAGGCGCTAAGTCTTACTTGGTCTTTACATGGACTTTCAAGTTCGGAGTCTAACCCTTACTGCCACTAAGGTTTGCTTCCATGGCTGAGTTCATTTATACGATGAAAAAGGCGCGAAAAGCGCACGGCGAGAAGGTAATTCTTGATGATGTAACCCTGGCCTTCTACCCAGGGGCCAAGATCGGTGTCGTTGGACCAAACGGCGCAGGTAAATCAACGGTCTTGCAAATCATGGCGGGGCTGCAGCAGCCTTCAAATGGTGAGGCATTTTTAACCCCGGGGTATAGCGTCGGAATTCTCTTACAAGAACCGCCAC